>JACPFE010000567.1 GCA_016183145.1 Deltaproteobacteria bacterium
TGGGCTCGGCCGACCATACCGGCCTTGTCCCCAAGGTCACGAGAAAGACAACCAGCCACAGTCTTACGACCAGAAATAACGATGGGTTCATGGCGGCCACCCCAGAGGCATTCACGCTAACATGATTAGAAAGGGGTGTAAACGCAGGTGGAGGCGTCCGCCGCGGCGATGTCAATGAACTACCTCGCAGCAAGCTGCGGGGAATATGACCCCGAGAGATTCACTCAGAGTTGCTCCACTGCCGCCCTGAGGCCCAAAAGATAGCTCTGAACACCAAAACCGGTGATCTGACCCACCGCCGCGCCGGCGATATAGGAGTGCTTGCGAAACTCCTCGCGCTTGTAAATGTTGGAGATATGCACTTCGACGGCTGGCAGTCCCGCCGCGGTGATGGCATCTCTTAGCGCCACGCTGGAGTGGGTATAGGCCGCCGGGTTGATGATAATCGCGCTATAACGCCTCGGCGCTTGTTGAATCCAGGTGACCAACTCCCCTTCGCTGTTCGATTGGCGGCAGTCAACCTCCACGCCGAGTTCCTTGGCCAGGGCTTGGACCTTTTTGTTGATCTGCTCCAAGGTCAGCCGCCCGTAGATATCCGGTTGCCGTTTGCCAAGCAGGTTTAGATTCGGTCCGTTGAGCACGAGAATTTTCTTTTTCGCCATGACTGATTCCTACCGATCGCCAAATAGGCAACTCTGCGCTACGCCCCGAGGGCGCCAAGAATCTCTCCCGGCGTAAGCCAATGAAAGCGGGTCTTACCGATACCCGCGCATATGACAAACTTGATCTTTCCGCCCCCCGATTTCTTGTCCACTTCCATGCTCTGAATCAAGTCCTGCATGCGCACATCCGACGGGATACCCACCGGCAGCCCGGCTTTCTCCACGAGCTTGCGGACGCGAGCGAAATCTTTTTCGTCGCAAAAGCCTTGCTGCATCGAGATCGCCGCAGCTTTTACCATCCCGACTCCCACCGCTTCGCCATGAAGGAAGCCGGTATAGCCGGTGACCGCTTCCAAGGCATGGCCAACGGTATGTCCGAAGTTGAGCACAGCCCGGTACTCCTCCTCGCGCTCGTCTTTTTCGACCACCCTGGCCTTGATCGCGCAGGAGGTCGCGATGATTCGAGCCAAAAGTTCGCGGTCCAGACCGATGATTTTTTGCATTTCTTTTTCCAGCAGACCGAACAGGGCCGGATCATCGATGATCCCGTACTTGATCACTTCGGCGAGACCGGCAACCAGCTCCCGGCGCGGCAGAGTATTGAGCACCGCGATGTCGATCAGCACCAATTTGGGCTGATAAAACGCGCCGATCAGATTTTTGCCCTCGTGATGATTGACCCCGGTTTTGCCGCCGACGCTTGAGTCCACCTGGGCGAGCAAGGTCGTCGGCACCTGGACATAGGGAACGCCGCGCAGATAGGTCGCCGCGGCAAAGCCCGCCAGATCACCGATGACGCCGCCGCCGAGCGCCAGGATGCTGGACTTGCGCTCGAAGCGCTCGCCGATCAGCCGGTCATAAATCACCGAGAGCGATTTGAGATCCTTGTGTTCTTCCCCCTCCGGCAGCAAGATCGGCGTCACTGCAAACCCCGAGCGGGTCAAAACCTCATGGAGCGGGTCGAGGTAGAGTTGCGCAACCGTAGGATTGGTGACCACCGCCACCTTACCGCGCAAGCCGGCCTGCTGGAGGAACTCTCCGGCGAGCGAGAGAATCCCCTCGCCGATGTGAATCGGGTAGGAACGCTCGCCAAGATCGACTCTCAACGTCTCCATGATCTCACTGCCCTCGGCTCGCCAGCCCGACGATCTTCTCGACAATTTCCTCGACGGTCAAGTCGCTGGTGTCGATGGCAGCATGGGCCTGGGCATAGTTCTTCTCCCGCTGCTTTAGTAATTCCTCGATCCGCTCTCGGCGATCGCCGCCCTTTAAAAGCGGGCGCCTCGCGCCGGTCCCGGCGCGCTTGAGCAGCACCTCGGCCGACGCCGTGAGGCAAATGAGCAGACTCTTCTCACGCAATAATCTGATATTGTCTTCGTCCATGACCACGCCGCCGCCGGTAGCGATGACCTGGTTCTCTTGTTCGAGCACCTGGGCAAGCTTTTGCTTTTCCGAACGGCGAAAATAGGCTTCTCCCTTGCGGCTGAAGATATCTTTTACTTTCATTTGCTCGGATTTTTCGATTACCCGATCCAGGTCGACGAAGCGCCGCTCAAGTCTTTTCGCCAGCGCCCGCCCCACGGCGCTTTTGCCCACCGCCATGAAGCCGGTAAGCGCGATATTTCGCTTTGGAATAGCTGGCAACGGATTAGTAATTCTTGATCTGCTCCAGGTAGCTCTCGTAGTTGCGAGTGATTTCGCGCAGCGAATCGCCGCCGAATTTTTCCAAAAAGGCATTGGCAAGCTCAAAGGCAACCACGGATTCGCCAACGACAGCCGCGGCCGGCGCGGCGCAGACATCGGAGCGTTCAACCGAGGCGTCGGCCGCTTGCTTGGTGCGCAGGTCAACCGATTGCAACGGGCTCATCAGAGTCGAAATCGGCTTCATGGCGACCCGAACGACCAGTGGCGCGCCGTTGGTCATGCCGCCCTCGGTGCCGCCGGAATTGTTGCTGCCGCGGTAAAACCCCGTCGGCACGATGCGCGGAGTGCCTTCCGTAACCATCTTGCTTGGGTCGAAAAAGATTTCGTCATGGACCTGCGAACCGCGCCGCCGCGCCATTTCAAAGCCGAGGCCGATCTCCACCCCTTTGATCGCCTGAATGCTCATCAGCGCCTGCGCCAAGCGGCCGTCGAGCTTGCGGTCCCATTGCGTATGGGTGCCCAGCCCGGGCGGCAATCCCAAGGTCACAACCTCAAAGATCCCGCCCAGCGTATTGCCCTGTTTCTTGCACTCCTCGATCAAAGCGATCATCTTTTCTTCCGCCTCGGGATCGGCGGTGCGCACGGGCGAATCTTCGGCGCGGGCGTAGGTTTCCTCGTAGGAAAGACCGTCCAAATTGGCCGGGACATTGCCGATGGAGCGAATGTAACCCATGACCCGGATGCCGAAAGGCGCAAGCAGTTGCTTGGCGAAAGAACCCACCGCCGTGCGCGACACCGTGTCCCGGGCGCTGGCGCGCTCCAAGATATCTCGAATATCCGAGCGGCCGTATTTGAGCACGCCGGTCAAGTCCGCGTGGCCGGGACGGGGCTTGGTGACCGCGATCTTTTCGTCGCGGTCTGCCGGCGCCGCCGACATCTTTTTCGTCCAGTTTTTCCAATCGCGGTTTTCGATGCCGAGCGCTACTGGCGAGCCAAGCGTTTCCCCCCAACGAATGCCGGAACGGATCTGAACCTCGTCTTTTTCGATGAGCATGCGGCCGCCGCGACCGTAGCCCTGCTGGCGGCGCCAGAGATCATGGTTGATTTTGGCAAAGTCGATGGGAAAGCCCGCCGGCACCCCGTCGATAATCATCGTCAGACAAGGACCATGAGACTCCCCGGCAGTAAAATAACGCAACATCGGCAGTATCCTACATGATAATTTTCAGCACGGCTAGGGGTTTTGTTGGCCGGTCAGCCGCGACTACTGGCAAACAATATCCCCATTTGTACAAATTTGTTACTCTTTGTCGCCTCCCCTAGACCTCCCCATTCTATCTTATTGATCTTTATGAATTTGGCAGAGTCACCCTCACATCATCCGATGGTATGAGTGTTGCTTTTTCGATCGCCGGATGAGGTTTTTATGAACCCTTCGAACTCTCAGGTTCCTCCCCACGGGCAGCCAGGGGGAGCTGGTTTCTCGCTGACTGAATTGCTGATCGCCGTGACGATCCTTGGGGCGTTGATCGCCATCGCCCTGCCGATGTTTAACAGCTACAAAGACCAACAGAATGTCTCACTAGCGATAAATGACCTGCGGCTAATCGACAACCAGATCAAGTCCTACAAAATGAGCAACGAACAACTGCCCGATGCGCTGACCCAAGTGCCGCAGGGCGACCGCAAGGATCCCTGGGGGCGCCTGTATGAATACCTAAAAATCGAAGGGGATGAAAAAGCGACCAAGGGCATGGTGCGCCGAGACAAGTCTACCAACCCGATCAACACGGATTTCGACCTGTACAGTAAGGGGGTTGACGGTGATACCAGCACTCAACTCAACTCGAAAACCGGCCAGGACGACGTCGTGCGCGCCAATGACGGACAGTATTTTGGCCTAGCCTCAAAGTATTAAGCGAGATTTCCCGGATGAAACTTGCCCTGAGCTCGCTTCGGAGCAAAGTGGCGCGGCGCGTTCTCGCCGTGTTCCTGCTTTGCGCTCTCCTGCCCTTTAGCGGCCTCGTCCTGGTGGCTTACTACCAGGTGGCCGGTTTCTTCGAGGCCAGGAACCAAAACCAACTGCGCGACCTGGCCAAGCTGTTCGGCTTGGATGTCCACGAAAAATTAACCTTGCTGACCGGGAGCTTGCAAATTCTCGCATCCGCGGTCAAAGCCACCGGGAATTTACCGGAATACGAATCATTGGATCACATGACGGGCGGTCACAAAGACCGGTGGAGTGGATTATTTTTTTTGGAAGCGAGCGTCGATCCGGCCAAGAGCGGCGCGGCCATTCTCACCGCCGAGGTCGACAATTCTTATGTCTGGGGCTTCAAAGATTCGCGGCTGCTGCCTTCGCACATCGAGCCTTGCGTTGTCGATGTCACGGGAGTGACCTTGATGTGTTCCGCCGCTCATTTTCACAGCTTGCCCCAGGAGCTGAAAAAAAACTTCGCCGAGTCGGGAATCGGCAGCTTCGATTGGACGGCGAACGGCCAAAACTATCTGGTGAGCTACTGGACCGTGCCGATGAAGTTCGAGTTTCAGCTTCCCGGTTGGGTGATCGTCCTGCGGACTTCCAAGGAAGGCGCCTTTGCCTCGGTCAAGGATTTACAAACATTCTTCATTCTCAGCATCGTGGTATCCGTCGGTCTATCCGTTCTCTTGGCCATTTTCCAAATTCGCAAGCGGCTCGTGCCCGTCGAGAAGTTACAGGAAGGCACGCAACGGATCGGCCAAAATGATTTCGGCTTTAAGGTGCAGATCCGTAGCAATGATGAGTTCGAAGAGCTCGCGAATTCGGTGAATACCATGGCCGAACAGTTGGGACGCCAGTTCCATACGTTACAGACAAAAGCCGAAATCGACCGGGCCGTCCTGTCGTTATTGAACACGGAACAAATCGTCCAAACCATCTTGACTCGGTTCAGCGCGGTCTTTCCCTGCGATTGCGCCGGCGTCACACTCTTCGCGCCCGATCCAGGAGAGCCAGACCAACACTATTTTTTGAGCCGCGATCCGGCCGGCGCGGAAGGCGGACGCCAGAGCCCGCCGCAACCACCCTTAAGCCCACCGCGCGACGGTGATTTCAGGAACGGGAATCACGGCCATCGGTCATCACGCGCCGTCACCGGGCGGGAAAGGGACCCCATCGCCCGACTGGCGGCCCAGGCCGCCGCCCCGCTTACGCTCAGCGCGAGCGACGCTGCGGTCGCCCAGTCTGAGTTTGCCGAGAACCTCGGAGCGCATTCAGTGATGGCTGCCCCTCTGGTTGTAAGAGGCGAGAAGCTTGGAGTGCTTACTTTCTACTCGAGAGAACCGGACAGGTTCGGCGCTCAGGAGCTGGATTTTCTGCGCGGTCTTACCGACCAGGCCGCCATCGCGGTCTATAATTCACAGCTCTTCGAACGCACGCAGCGCCAAGCCGTGGAACTTAAAAAGGCCAACCAGGCCAAGGACGAATTTCTTGGGGTCATGTCCCACGAGCTAAGGACACCGCTTAACGTGACCCTGGGCTATCTCCGTATGCTTCAGGAAGGAATATTGGGAGAGGTCAGCGAGGAGCAAGCTCGGGCGATTGGCACAGCGTTCAAGAACGCCGGCGAACTCCACGCTATGATTGAAAGCATCATGCAGGTAACCAAGCTCGAAGCCGGCGCGGTCGTAGTCGACAAAGGTCCTAACGATCCGGTTGATTTTCTCGACGAGCTCAAATCCCGCTACGGGTATCCCTTGGGCAAAGATATTACTTTGTCATGGCAGTATCCGGCGGACTTGCCGACAATCGTCACCGACCGCGCCAAGCTGACGACGATCCTGCAAAATCTGCTCGGCAACGCCATCAAGTTTACCGATCGCGGCGCGGTGTCGCTTTCGGCCCGCTTCGTTGCCGAGCTGGGATCCATAGAGTTCACGGTAGCGGACACCGGCATCGGCATTGCCAAGGAATCCCAAGCCGTAATCTTCGAAATGTTTCGCCAGCTCGATAGCTCGAACACTCGGGGACACGAAGGCATCGGCTTGGGGCTTTACATCGTCAAGAAATTGGCCGACCTGATCGGCGCTAAAATCAGCCTGGAAAGTGACGCGGGACAAGGCGCAACGTTCACGGTTACCCTGCCGGTCGGCAACGGCGGCGCAACCCTCTGACGGGCAGCGGTTAAAAATTAAACAACTCTCGGCTGTAAGCCGAGGGATTTAAAACATGTCGGCTTGAAGCCGACCGGAAAATGGCCCCGACCGTCATTCCCGCGAAAGCGGGAATCCAGTTCTTTCGCAGTCCAGCCTGGATGCCCGCCGGAGTCTATCCTGAGCGCAGTCGAAGGGCGGGCATGACGAACTGGGGTCCGGAAAAGGGGGCAACTTTTTCCTTCGTGCTCTTCGTGCCTCCTTTGAAAATACCCGTTTGGGGATGAGAACCAAGAGGCCCGCCTGGGTTCCGTCATACCCGCGAAAGCGGGTATCCAGGCTAATTCGGCGCAACAAACCTGGATTCCCGCGTGCGCGGGAATGACGAGTC
>JACPFE010000557.1 GCA_016183145.1 Deltaproteobacteria bacterium
CCCGCGTGCGCGGGAATGACGAGTCGAGGAGGGCACCCTGTGGAAGGAAATCCCTCCATTTTCATTCTCGGCGGGCGAGCATAAGATCATGGCACACTTCGTGGTGAATCCGACTTTTCTCATTTTTGGTTGCGGCGTAGCCGCGCTGTGCCTCTGTGGTGAATGCTTCTTCTCAGTTACCCCGGAAGAGCCGCGGAATAAAATGAGCGAAGGATTATAAAGAGCGTGGAATTCGAAGAACTCAAATCGCTGGATCTAAGACGCTGCGCCACCGTGGGCGATATCGTCGACGGGATGCGCCGCTGCGCCTTCGGCGCGCGCATGCTGGGCGAGGTCGCCGGAACGATTCACGAGATGGTCGCCGCCAAAAGGAAACCGGTCGTCATCTACAGCGGATTGAAGAATTCTGCGCTCGGGCTCCTCTTGCAGAAATTCGTCAAGCGTCAATGGTGCGCGCGGATCGTCCTGCCGTCCGAGTATGCGAAAGCCAAAACCCGCGGCGATAATGTCATCGTTGTCGGCGCCTTTTCGGAAAGAAACGCGGAGGCGATCTATAAAAGACCGGCGCGGGCCGTCTTCATCAACCCCTTCGACATGGCGCGCCCTGGACAAATCAAAGATGGTTATTTCCCCGACGCCGTATTCGCCGATCCGCGTTACGTCATGCCGGTCATTAACCTGGCGCTTATGGAGTGGGTCGACGGCAAGTCCAGTTCCGTCCGCTCCCTCATCCAAAACCTTGCCGGCTATGGCGGCTTAGCCGAGCAGGTCGCCCGTGGCGCCGAGGCCCTTCGCTCCATGATCAGCGACAAAAACTGCTGCCGCTTTCTGACCGTCAGCGGAGCCATGACCGTGGGCAAAATGGATTTGATCATCTGCGACATGATCGAGTCGGGAATGATCCATGCCATCACTTCGACCGGCGCGCTGATGGCGCACGGACTGGTTTCGTCGATCGGGCTCAAGCATTACAAGTACGATCCCAAATACAACGACACCGAGCTGGCAAGACGTAAGCTCAACCGCGTCACCGACACGCTCGAGCCGGAAACCAATCTCGATACCGTCGAGGAAGTCATCGGTGAAGTCATCGACCGCGTCGACGGCTCGAAGCCCTTGAGCCCGACCGTGCTGAATCGACTCATCGGCAAACACCTGGCCGAGCGTTATCCCAACGACCGTGGCATTCTGAAATCCGCCTTTCTGCGCGGCGTGCCCGTTTTCGTTCCGGCGTTCGTCGACTCCGAGCTGGGCAACGATCTTTACATCCACAACTTGAAGCGCAAGCGGCGCGGCAAGCGACCGATCCTCATGGACCTCGAACAGGACAGCAAGAGGCTCATCGAGCTCGTCACCGGGGCAAAGCGCTTTGGGATTTTTTCCATCGGCGGCGGCGTGCCGCGCAACAGCGTGCAAAACGTCGCGCCGCTGATCGAGATCATCAACGAACGGCTGGGGCCGACATTGCCCAATCGCCGGTTCACTTACGGTATTCGGATTTGTCCCGACAAGCCTCACTACGGCCACCTATCGGGATGCACCTACTCCGAAAATGAATCCTGGCGCAAAGCGGCCAAAGACGGTGTTTACGCCGAGATGCTCGCGGATGCCACTCAAGTCTGGCCGTTCCTGGTGAAATACATCATGGAGACGGGTGTGGCGTGACGAGGATGGAAGCGCTGAGCGCCGCGTAGTTAAGCTAAGTTTACTGGCCGGCGCGAGTCATGTACCTCCGGCAGAGCCGGAGGCTTGATTCGTGATCAGCCTTAGGCTGACTGGCCGGCTGCGCCGGCAATGCTCACCGGCTCTCCGCCTTCGCTTCCTCTCCCTCTGGGAGAGGACTGAGGTGAGGGCGAATCTTTCCTGGCTAATACGGCCCTCACCCTTCCCTCTCCCAAAGGGCGAGGGTGGGATCGTATCGACTCTCTTGGTGCCACGAGTCAATTCTTGTTCCAGGTCGAAACTGCGAGAAAAACGACTGCCGCAAAAGTCAAACTTTGGGAGTTCCCCAGCAGAGCTGGGAGTTTACCTTTGATTAATCAGCAGCCACGAAAGCGCGGTGCTCATTCCTACGCTCTTAGCAAATCCCGCCAGCGCGCTTTGCAGGCAACCGTGATGCGCAGCCGCTCCAGGTGCTGGTTGATTTGCTTCGTTCCCTGTTTCACCGGGTGTTTACCGAAAAACTCTTCGACGTCGGCTGCAAGGTCGGCAGTCGACAGCCCGATGATCCCTTCGCACATGCGCGGGATGGAGTTGTCGGGATACTGGCGCAGCATGGTATCCCAGTGGGCTTTCATAAACACCCATGCCTTTTCGCGCGCGACTTTGTTCAACAGAACATTGCGCATTAGATAGGGCGCGTTCTGCGTCCGCACCTCCGCGTTGATGGTCAGTTGCAACGTTTGATCGATAAGATCTTCCTGGCGAAAGTTCGCCAGAGCAAACAGATACCGGGTTTCCTCCTGCGGGGTTGCCGCCGTTTTGAATCGTTTCACGAAGTTTCCGTAGTCGGCGCCGGCGCCGGTATGGGCGACAATGGCCACAAGGGCGGGAACTACATTTCTATCCACCGCGCTTGAATCCTTTTCATAGTCCACGAACGGCGCCCGCGCTCGCTCTTGGCACGCCTGGTTTTCGCCCAATGTGCCGAGCGCCCCGATCAGATCGCCGCGCAGTTGGCCTTCCAGCTCCGTCTCCCCCGCCCGCGGCGCCCAAGTGAGCCTTTCCAGCGCGGGCGACAGAAGCGCGCGCAATCGTTGCCGCAATACAGCGCACTGCGCCTCGTCGAGAATGCGGTTCAGATGGTGGCAAGAACCGATCACGGTGGTCCACACGCTAAGATCTTTCTCGTCGCGTAGCAGGTCGATGAGTTCCAGGTAATCCGTCAGCGAAGTGAGGCCGGCCAGAGTCGTGGCCCAGGTATCGTTGACCAGGTTGAATCGCTCCACCGGCGAGAGCGTTTCTTGCAATTGTCGCCACAACGAATTCACCAACTCCGCGCTATAACGCACGCGATAGTAGCCATGCCCGCCGGCATTGACGACCGCCCAATCGACATCCGCAACTTCGACCCGCTGTTGACGCTCGGTTAGCAGGATGGTCATGTTGACGATTCCATTCTTGGTGCCCGCGCGGAGAAAGACCGGCACATGCCACTTGCGCTGCGTAGTGTCCTCATCCTGAAGGTAACGAAAAATGGACTGCGACAGCAGGAGTCCTGTACCCTTTTTCTCGACGCTGATCAGTGGATAGCCTGGCTGAAAAATCCACGTGTCCATGAGCGCTCGCACGGGCTGGCGCGTCGACTCTTCCAGCGCGTCCCACAAATCGGTCGTTTCGGCGTTGGCATAGGCATGGCGGCGCAGATAGAGACGGATGCCGTCTCGAAAGGCGTCGGCGCCGAGATATTGTTCGAGCATGCGCAGGACCGACGCGCCTTTCTCGTAAGTGAGCACGTCGAACATCCCCGCAGCCTCTTCTGGCTTTTCCACCGGGAACTCGATGGGACGGGTGCTCTTGAGACCATCGACTTGCATGGCCGCGGCACGGGAAACAGTGAAGCTGTCCCAGCGGCGCCATTCGGGCTTCCAGGCATCGACGGCGAGCATCTCCATGAACGTCGCGAACGCCTCGTTCAACCACAGACCGTTCCACCAGCGCATGGTGACGAGATCGCCAAACCACATATGGGCGTTCTCATGGGAGACCACGTCAGCCACACGCTCCAGTTCCGCCCGTGTCGCTTTGTGCTCGTCCACTAATAGCGCGGTTTCGCGGAAGGTGATGGCGCCGAGATTTTCCATCGCCCCGGAGGCGAAATCAGGAATCGCGATCAGATCGAGCTTATCGCCAGGATAGGGAATGCCATAGTAGCGGCTGAAATATTCGAGCGACACTCTGCCGATCTCCCGGCCGAAGTTCGCCAGTTGCTTTTTCCCCGGCACGGCCCAGACGCGCAAGGGCGCTTTCCCAACCATCACTGGATCGCTCGCTTCGAACTCGCCGACGATGAAAGCCACGAGATAGGTGGACATCTTCATGCTGTCGGCGAAGACGACTTCTTTTTTCCCCGCGCCCGCCAAGGGTGTTTCCCGAATCACGCGCGCGTTGGAAATCGCCGTCAATCCTTCATCGACAACCAGCGTAATCTGAAAAACCGCCTTCAGCGCCGGCTCATCCCAGCAGGGAAAGGCGCGACGGGCGTCCGTCGACTCGAACTGGGTGGTCGCCAGCGTCTTCTCCTCGCCGTTGGCGTTCTTATAGCTGCTTCGGTAAAAGCCGTGCAACTTGTCGTTCAAGATGCCGGAGAACTTTATCTGTAATTCCCACGGCCCCGGCCCCACCGTTTCCGTGAAATGTAACGCCGCCTGTTCGTTTTCGGGATCGAGAGTCGCATCTCCCCGTATCGTCTTGCCGCTCTTGGCCTTGATCGAAACGTCCCGGATTGCCAACTCCGCAGCGTTGAGACAAATCTCCCCCACCGGCTCGTTAACCTGGATAGCAACTCGTACCTCGCCGTCAAAAGTCGCCGACGCCATATCCGGCATCAGCCGGATCTCATAGCGCTCCGGAGTTACGGTCAGCGGCAATCGGTACGGCTTTTGTTCCGGCATTTCATCTCCCTTGATGGCATGGCTTGAAGTTGAACATCCTCCATCTTCTATCCTCTATCCTCTATCCTCTATCCTCTTCCCTACGCCCCCGCCATCAGCCGTATCCCGTAGAGCTTTGGTTGCGACACGAGCAGCTTGCGCCAGTTCTCCCCCGCGTCATTGCTCGCGTAGACCGAGCCGTCAGTGTAAGCGACGCAGAGCGTGTTGACATCTTCCGGGTGAGACGCAAAGCCGCAGGTCATGTGCGGATGCGCCGGCGGGAGACCGCCATTCAACCGGCGCCAGGTTTTTCCCGCGTCGTCGCTGCGAAGAATCGCCGATTTCGCCCCACCGGTTTCCGCCGTGGTGTAACGGCTGAAGCGCACCGTGTTGTATGGGCCGGCGCGCACGGTACGGTGTCCCGGCCAGGAGGCCGGGCCGTTCTCGGCGGCGCCAAGGAAAATACGCTCGGGCACTTTGGGGTTCACCATCATAGGGATCGCATAGGCGCGCCCCATGCCGTACTCCAGCTTGTACCAGGACTTTCCGGCGTCATCGGTCCTGTAAGTTCCGATTCCCGTGCTCGCGTACAGCGTCTCCAAGCGCGTCGGGTGACGCGTTACCCAGTGCACATCGCGGTAAACCCGGCCATCTTCATGTTTACCCATCTCGTAGGGAACAATACCCGCGGGATCGTTAACCTTCGGAAAGGCCGTTGGACTGAACGGGCCGCTGATATCTTCCCAGGTCGCGCCGCGATCGCGGCTGCGCGCAATGCCGCCCTCTTCGATGCCGGCGATGATCTCGTCGGGTACGCGCGCGTCGAGGGTGATGCAGCGAATATGGGCGGCATGGGGCGGCGGCGGAAAGGTCCATGTGGCGTAGTCGGGTAACTTGCGAAACGCCGACAGCTCGCGAAACGAGCGGCCACCGTTCTCACTGATGTAAACTGCCGGCGGCAGTGTGCCGACGTAAATTTCATCGGGCCGCGTCGGATGCACCGCCATCGCCCAGATATCCCGGCACTCGATTCCGCCCGAGGGCAGCCATTTCCAATTGGCCCCGTTGTCTTCGCTCACATGAACCTCGGTCAGCGTCGCGGCGTATAATCGCTTCGGCTCGAACGGATCCTGCGCGACCTCGCGAATTATCTCCCCGTCTATGGCGGCGTTGAGGATCTCCACCTCATCCGACCGGCCGTCCCAACGACAGCGCACGAGTTTGTCCGCGGTCAATAAATACATCTGCAACGGTTTATCGCTAGCCATACGCAACCTCCGCAATGAAAGGATGATGGATGGGATCTGCTCGAACAGTCGAGACCTAAACCGAATAAGTTTACCTGTCAATAGTTTTGTGGAGCCCCACGAGCGTAGTGGAAGGTGCCACGGGCTTACCCGCGGGGCTGCACCATGAAGAGCGGAACTATCTTTCGCCTTTGGCTTTTGATAGAAACCGGACGAGTCGCATCAGGTAGGGGAGCGCTATGGACAAAGCCAGAACCGTCGCTGAAGTCAAAGACGATATCCGTAGCCGCGTGGGCCACCGGGCGCCGTTCCTGCACGCCGACAATGCCGAGGCCGAAGAAGCGTTGGCGCAAATAAATACCTTCGAGGGCGAGGCTTGGGCCGTGGCGTGGAACGCATTAGGCGCCCGCTGGGAAGACCGGGCCAACGCCGCCGACAAGGCCGGTGATAGGGCTCAAGCCAAAGAAGCTTATCTCAAATCCTACGGCTACTACGGCATCGCGCGCCACCCCTTTCCAAGCACACCGGGTAAGCGCCACGGTTATGCCAAGACCCGCGAGATGTTTCTCGCCGCGTCGAAATATTTCGATATTCCGGTCGAGCGCGTGTCGATCCCCTTTCAGGACAAAGCCATCGTCGGCCACCTGCGACTGCCGAAAAAACTTCCCGCGCCGATGATCATGCACTGGGGCGGCATCGACAATTGGAAAGAAGAACGCCACTCCTTCGCCGAATCGTTCGTCAAAGAGGGCTGGGGCTGCTTCGTCATGGACAGCCCGGGAACCGGCGAGTGCTCGGTGCTCGCCGGACCAGACGCGCACCAGGTGCACACCGCGGCGTTGGACTATTTATTGAAGCGCCCGGAAGTTGACGCCGACAAGATCGCCGTCGTGGGCGCCAGCTTCGGCGGCCACTGGTCGACGAAACTCGCTCACCTAGCTCCCGACAGGCTTCGCGCCGCGGTCAACTGGGGCGGCGGGATTCACCATTTTTTTCAGCCCCAGTGGCAGGAGCGGTCGCGCCACGCCGACTCGTATCTCTTCGATTTGATCGAAGCGCGCGCCAACCTCTTCGGCAAGAAAACCTTCGACGAATTGTGCGCCGCGATGCCTGCGTTGTCGCTGCTCGACCAGGGCTGGCTCGACAAACCCTGCGCGCCGTTGCTGATCGTCAACGGCAAAGAAGACAAGCAGGTGCCGCTGGAAGACTTCTATCTGCTGCTTGAACACGGCAATCCCAAGACGATCCGGCTGTTCCCGGGCGGCCATATGGGCGCAATACCGAATATATTCCATACCGTGATCGCGTGGTTGCATGAAAAATTGGACTAAAGCCTAGCTAAAAGTATTTGAAATTCGGATACGAAGAATAGATCGGAAAAACCATGTCTCGCGCAAAGGCGTAAAGACGCCAAGTGACGTGCCCTCGGCCCGTCATCCCGAGCGAATGCGAGGGATCTAGGAACGATTTCTCCCTTCGGTCGAAATGACACGGAGCGTCACTTTGCGCCTTTGCGTCCCTTCGACGTTGCTCAGGGCATGCTTGGCGGGAGATAATCCGATTTCTTCCATTCGTGTACTTTGCGTTCTTTGCGGTTAATTCTCCTAATCCTAACTAACGCCTAACACCTTCTTCCCCATGAAATTCAGCCTGCACAGCGTCCACGGCGGCGTAAAAAACATCGACGAGATCCATCAGCGAGCTCAGCGAACGGAAGAGCTGGGCTACGACGGTATCTTTCTCGGCGAAAGCCATTTAAGTTCCATCGATTCCTTTCAGACGCTTGCCAGTTGCGCCATGATCACCAAGCGGCTTCTCCTCGGCATTGCCGTGACCAACATCGTCTTTCGTCATCCGACGGTAATCGCCGGCGCTGCGGCATCGCTCAACGAAATCTCCAAAGGGCGGGCGATTTTGGGTTTGGGCACCGGCGACGGTCCGGTTTACAGCCAGGGTCTCAAAGCCACCCCGCTGAAACAGTTCGAAGAAGGCGTCAGGCTGATCCGCCATCTCGCGCAAGGCAAAACCGCCACCTTCCCGCCGGGAAAGATCGGCATCGGTTTTACGATCAACAAACCGGCGCCGATCTACGTCTCGGCCGAGGGTCCCAAGGGATTACGACTCGCCGGCCGTTGCGCCGACGGCGTCATTCTCGGCACCGGCTTCGACCTGCGCGTCTTCGAGTGGGCGAAACAGAAGATTCGCGAAGGCGCAACAGAATCCGGACGTAACGAAAGCGAGATCGCCATCATTGCCGCCGGCATGCTGTGCGTCCGCGACGACGGGAAAGAAGCGAGAAAGATCGTGCGCAATCGCATCGCCAACCGCGCCCATCACAATTTCCGGTTCACCTACGAAACCGTTCCCCCGGAGGAATTGGACGGCGTCAAGAAATTCATGGCCGGTTTCGACGTCATGAAGCCGATGGAAGAGCGCGTCGACGCCGATCTCGTCAACGACTATCTCGTGCGCCGCTTCTCGATTGCCGGCACGCCCAAGGAATGCATTGAGAGAATCGAAGAGCTAAAGTCCGCCGGCGTCGAGCACCTCATGCTGACGCCCGCGAGGAAAGTTTATCACGAGAGTGTCGAGGCTTTCGCCGGTAAGGTGTTGCCACGCTTTCGATGATAAAACGGGGCGAATTAAACAACCCTCGGCTGTAAGCCGAGGGATTTAAAACATGTCGGCTTGAAGCCGACCGGAAAACGACCCCCGACCGTCATTCCCGCGAAAGCGGGAATCCAGTTCTTTCGCAGTCCAGCCTGGATGCCCGCCTGCGCGGGCATGACGAACTGGGTTGCCCTTGTCGCTGCATACGGTGCTCATGTTCACTTGGCTCACATTTCGCCGGATCTTGCTTCGCCTGAAGGCGAGGGATTTCAACCATCCCCGAAGGAGACATTAAGAGGTCCAGACTCCTTTCGGGTCGTATTTTCTGACAGCCGCGAGTTCGTCCTTCGTTGGGGCGGAGGTTTCACGAATCTGCTGAGACACGCGCAGCGGCCAGCCGGTTTCGTTTTTGATTTCATCCACGGATACGCCAGGATGGTTGGAAATCAAAACCATTTCTCGGTCCACCGGATCGAAAGAGAAAATTCCCATGCTGGTGATGACCCGGCTCGGGCCACCGCCTGTGAGCCCCTTCTGCGTTCGCCAATCGCCGCCGTCCCCGTAGCCGGGCGAGGTGACGTAGTGAACCCTCGGCGTGAAGCGGCGCCGCTCGTGATTCATGATGATGATGGAGCGCCCTGCCATGGTCGCCACATCCGCGGCGCCGCCACTTCCCGGCAAGCGGGTTCTTTTCCCATGCTCTTGGACCCAGTGGGTATTCAAGTTGCCGAAGCGGTCGACCTCTGCGCCGCCAAGGAAGCCAAGATCAACGCGACCACTTTGCAGCAGGAACATGCTGTCGTTCACGCCGCCACAGAACAGTGCACGCGCGATATTGGGCGGATCGCTCATAGTAAAAATGGATTCCAGCGCCGGCCAGTCGCGCACGACGCCGTTCTCGAAAATCCCGATGGCGTTCGGCGCGTGCAACTCTTTGGCCACGGCGAAGCCCAGCAGCGGCAGGCGCATGCCGACGAAAACCTTTTCGCCGTCGCGAATCTCCCGCGCCGCCGCGGCGACCATTAGCTCTCGTAGGGTGTATCTCATTTCCTACCTTTGCCCCCACCTCTTTCCTCCCCCGCGTCGCGGGGGAGGATTAAGGAGGGGGAATTGAACGGAGCCAGGCGATTGAACAGCTTGAACGTTTTGAACCTCTAACTGACGTTCACGCTTTATTAAACGCATCGATCCCGGCCTGGCTGATCTGACGATCCACCGCCGAAGGCGCGCCGCTGACGCCGACGGCGCCGATGCATTGACCTTCGATTGTGATCGGTACGCCGCCTTCGATGCTGATGAACCAGCCCGGACCCACGGCGAGGGTTTGCGCCAGCACCTGGTGATCGGGAATCTCGCTGCCGTCGCGCGCGGTCTTTCCCGTGGCGGCGGTGGTCAGCGCGGCGGAGCGCGCCTTGGTCTGGGCGATCAGCGTGTTGTGGGTGCGGCCGTTGGTCATGCGCTTGAACGCCATCAGGTGGCCGCCGGCGTCGACGACGGCGATGCTGACGATCTGCTTAAGCTCTTTGGCCTTGTCGACGGCGGCGTTGACGATGATGTCGCAGCCTTCCTGGCTCAGTTTGCACGTTGCTACGGTCTTCATGGTGATTCCTCCTTGGGTTTCATGCGATCGTGTATAAGAGATTACATAGCTTGCAGCGAATTGCTGCTGGCGTTGTCCTTTGCATATTCGTTAAAACACATTCTCACCACGAAGGCACGAGGGTCACGAAGGTTTCCGAAATTTTGTTCTTAAACTTCGCGCTCTTCGTGTCCTCCTTTGAAAATACCCGTTTGGGGATGAGAACGAAGAGGCCCGCGTGGGTTCCGTCATACCCGCGAAAGCGGGTATCCAGGCTCATTCGGCACAACAAACCTGGATTCCCGCGTGCGCGGGAATGACGAGTCAAGGAGGACACCATGTGGAAGGAAATCTCTCCATTTTCATTCTCGGCGGACGAGCGTAAGCTCATGGGACACTTCGTGGTGTAAACTATCTTTTCGTCGTTGTTTGAGGCTCTACCGCCCGAAGCAATATCAATAATTGAAGCTCACCGCCGGCGAAAACAAATTGCCCCGCGGTGTCAGCTTCGCGATTCTTTCGCTACCGAGAAGGCTCAGGAACGAGCGGTGATCCTTCACGCCATGCACGTATTTTTGCAGCCACTGCTCAAAGTCTTCCCTGGTGCGCGTCGCTTTGTGATACTCGAAATAAAAATCGTCGTCGCGCCGGGAGTACCCCTGGGTCGGTGACGGGTGCGCGCCGAAGGGCTCGTGTACGACGCTCGACACGACGAATCCTGGAATAAGGGTCCGGTTGGGGTCGCTGAGGATCACCTCGTGATCGACGATCTCCTCGCAGGTGAGAATGACTTTGTTGGCGGCCAACGCCGCTTCGCGCGTGACGCCGAAGTTGCCCCAGACATGGGCGTTGCCTTCGTTGTCCGCCCGCTGCACGTGAAGAATCGCCACATCGGGACGGATGGCGCGCACGGCCAGGAGTTCCTCGCCGGTGAACGGGCAGTTCACGCGCTTGAATTGTTCGCCATTGGCGAAGTCGCTGCCTTTGACGGTTTTCGTCGGCAGGAAAGGCAGCCCGCTGGCGGCGGCCTGCAGGCCGAGACCGATGGTGAAGTTGGAGTGCTCCTCGATTTCGATCGGGCGCGGGATTCCTGCTTCAGCGGCGCGCCGGTAGTTATGCCCCAAGCCGGCGGCGACGTTCCCGACCCACGAAGCGATGAGTTTTTTCACGCAACCCGCGCCGATCAACTGGTCGAACTGCATGTCCGAGATGGGACAGATCAGCGTGAGATCGGTTTTCCTCTGGCGGATGATTTCGTAACTGGCCGCAAATGGAATGAGCGATTCCAGCCCACAGCCCATGGCGACAGACATGCCGTCCTGCACGTCCGTCGCAATGGCCTCATGGAGGCTCTTAACTTTCGGCATGGCTCTTTGCGGAAATTACTCCCCGTGCTCTTTAATCTTTATGGGTCTAATTCCCCACGGCCGGCTGCGGGGTAGTGCATTTGTTTCTTCCATTACTTCGGACCGCGAGCGATATGAGGAGACGCAGCCCTCACAGCGTCGACGATGTGCTGGTAGCCGGTGCAGCGACAGATGTTTCCAGCGATGCCCTCCCGAATTTCCCGATCCGTCGGACGGGGATTGTCGCGCAGAAGCTCCAGAGCACTGAAAAGCATTCCTGGAGTGCAAAACCCACACTGCAATCCATGGTGCTCCGAGAAAGCCTCCTGCAGGGGATGAAGTTTACCTCCTTCGGCGAGCCCTTCGATCGTCGTCACTGCCGCCCCATCGGCCTGAACAGCGAAGATGAGACACGAGCGGACGGGTTGGCCATCTAGCATCACGGTGCAAGCGCCGCAGATCCCGTGTTCGCAGCCCACGTGAGTGCCCGTAAGGCCCAGAGTGTCGCGGAGAAAATCGGATAACACAAGACGCGATTCGACCGCGCGCCCGTATTCGACACCGTTGACTCGTACATGAACCGGTAGTGTTTCGCGTGTTGTCATTGATTCACCCTCATCATGGACCAGGCATCATCGAGCGCCCGGCGAACGAACACTCTTGCCATTTCCCTTCTGTAAGCCTCGCTGCCCTTCTGATCAGCCAGGGGCCGGACGGTATCAGGAACGCAGGCGGCCGCTTCTTCGAAAACCTTGCCGTTTCCCTCTTGACCGACCAAGGCCTGTTCCGCCTGGTGAATTCGAAGAGGCTTCGGCCCGCCTCCCGATACAGCAACGCGGGCGTCAGAAAAAC
>JACPFE010000558.1 GCA_016183145.1 Deltaproteobacteria bacterium
GAAAGCGCCGTAGGGCAAACCATTCCCTAACGAGTATATCCGAGCTTATAAACGGAGGGTTTTGAACGATGAGCGATACCGCAGCGGCTGGCGCGGCCCACGCAGCGCATGGCCATCACGCAGAGCTTGGCTTCCTGAGCACCTACGTCTTTTCGACGGATCACAAAATGATCGGCCGCCAGTTTCTATTCCTCGGCCTCTTCATGCTTTTGATCGGCGGGCTGCTGGCGATGATGATGCGGTGGCAATTGGCGTGGCCGGAGACTGCGGTGCCGGGGCTGAATTTCATTCCCGAGCCCTACATGTTTGGCGGGATCATTCCGCCCAATACCTACAACGCGCTGTTCACTATGCACGCGACCATCATGATCTTCTTCGTGGTCATGCCGATCATGGTCGGCTGCTTCGGCAATTTCCTCATCCCTTTAATGATCGGCACCCGCGACATGGCCTTCCCCAAGCTGAACATGCTCTCTTTCTGGGTCGGCGCCGTATCCGGCGTGGTAATGCTCGCCAGTTTCTTTGTCGCCGGCGGGCCTGCGGCGTCCGGCTGGACGGGTTACGCGACTCTTTCGGCCAGAGCGCAATACACCGGCGTGGATTGGGGGCAGAATCTTTGGATCATCAGCCTCCTGATCCTTGCCATCTCGTCGCTGATGGGCTCGATCAATTACATCACCACGATTATTAACATGCGCGCGCCCGGCATGACTTACTTTCGCATGCCGCTGACGATCTGGTCGTTGTTTATTACGGCCATTCTTCTGCTCCTCGCGCTGCCGGTTCTCACGGCCGCCTTGGCGATGCTGCTTTTCGATCGCACGCTCGGAACCAGTTTCTTCCTGCCGGAAGGCGGGGGAGAGCCGCTGCTGTGGCAGCATATGTTCTGGTTCTTCGGCCATCCGGAAGTCTACATCCTGGTGCTGCCGGCGATGGGTGTAACCTCGGATCTACTCTCGACGTTTTCCCGCAAGCCGATCTTCGGTTACCACGCCATGGCTTTCTCCATGATCGCCATCGCGTTTCTCTCCTGGATCGTGTGGGGCCATCACATGTTCGTCAGCGGCATGAACCCGCTGCTCGGCACGGCCTTCATGATGACCACGATGGTGATCGCGGTGCCGTCGGCGATCAAGACCTTCAACTGGCTTGGTACTCTCTGGGGTGGATCCATCCGCTTCACTTCGCCGATGCTTTTTGCGTTAGGGTTTGTCTCGAATTTCTTGATCGGCGGTCTGAGCGGTATCTTCATGGCTTCCACGCCGGTGGACATCTTCATTCACGATACCTATTACATCGTCGCCCACTTCCATTACGTGGTCGCCGGGATCATCTTCGCGCTGTTCGCCGCGGTCTATTACTGGTTTCCCAAAATGTTCGGCCGCATGATGAATGAGCCGCTGGCGAAAATTCATTTTGTTCTGACCTATATCTTTTTCAACGGCGCCTTTTTCCCCATGCACTTTCTCGGCGTCGCCGGCCATATGCGGCGGATCTACAACCCGATGCAGTATGAGTTCCTGATGCCCATGCAGCACTGGAATGTGTTCATTACCGTGAGCGCGCTTATTCTCGGCGCTTCGCAGATTTTCTTCCTCTATAATTTCTTCTGGAGTCTGTTTGCCGGCCGGAAGGCCGAACGAAACCCCTGGCAGGCGAACACTCTGGAATGGATCGCGGCTTCGCCGCCGCCGCATGGAAACTTCGAAGTGCAGCCGGTGGTCTACCGCGGCCCGTACGAATACAGCTCGCCGGAAGTGAAAGAAGACTGGCTGCCGCAGGACAAAAACCTGGGAACCGGCGCGGCGGCGCGGGCGCACTAGGAACTAGAAGTCAGATGTCAGAAGTCAGAAGGATGAAGGCGGATTCGGTGTGGCCCCATCGGCTCGCGGTCGCGCTCGCTGGCGCGACTTTTCCATTGCTTTTCATCGGCGGCCTGGTCACCAGCAAAGGCGCGGGGCTCGCCGTTCCCGATTGGCCGACCAGCTTCGGTTACAATATGTTTCTCTACCCGTGGTCGAAGATGGTCGGCGGAATTTTCTATGAACATAGCCATCGTCTGGTCGCGTCGGCGGTGGGATTCCTGACGATCATCCTGGCCGGAACGTTTTGGTTCACGGAATCACGTGCCTGGCTACGCTGGCTTGGCGTGGCTGCGCTCATGCTGGTCATCGCGCAAGGGGTTCTCGGCGGTTTGCGCGTCGTGTTGCTGCAACAGCCCTTGGCCATCGTTCATGCCGCCTTCGCCCAGGCCTTTTTCGCCCTGGCGGTCAGCCTGGCGGTATTTACGTCGGCGGGGTGGCGCGAAGCGCCTGGGGCGTTCGCCCTCGCGGAGGGCGTCCGGCTGCGCCGGCTCGCCGCGATCACAACCGGATTAATTTACATTCAAGCGATCTTCGGGGCGGTCTTGCGCTACACCGGCGAACGCGTCGACGCGCATCTGTTGTTCGCCGGCCTGGTGGCCTTGCACGTTATTTTCATCGTTATCAGGGTCGCCAGAACGAATTCACAGCAAGTCGCCGTCGCTCGCCCGGCGCTCTGGCTCGCAATCCTGTTGGCGTTCCAACTCCTATTGGGCATTGCTGCTTATCTCGGCAAGTTTACCTCGGTGCTTCGGCTGTCGGCTGATCTGCTGGTATGGTTGACGACCACGCATCTGGTGATCGGCGCCGTGATGCTGGCCACAGCGTTGCTGTTGACGTTGCGCTGTTATCGGTTGAGCGGCACGCCGGCGCCTCTGGCAAAGCACAACATTTTAAGCGAGCAGTTTTCGTCATGAGCACGCGCAGCGCAGCCGTCGAAACAGCGCTCATCGGCGTCAAGCGCCGCGGCGCGGATTATTACGAGCTGGTCAAGCCCAACGTCGTATCGATGGTCCTGGTGACCGCCTTTGTGGGTTTTTACGTCGCGTCGCCGGAAATACCCGAGTATCTGCTGCTGATCAAGATGCTGTTCGGCACGGCCTTGGCGGCGGGCGGCACGCTCGCTCTCAATCAGTTCATGGAACGGGAGACCGATGCGCTGATGGCGCGGACGCGCCGCCGCCCGATACCCGATGGGCGGGTGCAACCGGGTGAAGCGCTTTGCTTTGGGATATTACTCGCGCTTTCCGGGCTCGTTTATCTCGCCATCGCGGTGAATTTTCTCAGCGCCCTGGTGACCGCCTTTATCACCCTGAGCTATCTGGTTCTCTATACGCCGATGAAGCCGCGCAGCTCGCTCTGCATGATCGTCGGCGCGGTGCCCGGCGCGCTGCCGCCGGTCATCGGCTGGGTGGCCGCCCGCGGTGATTTCGATACCGCGGCCTGGGTCTTGTTCGCCATCTTGTTCCTCTGGCAAATCCCCCACACGCTCGCGATCGCGCGCCTATACCGCGACGATTATGCCAAAGCGGGCATCCAGTTCCTGCCCGTAATCGAGCCGGATGGCGGCAGCACCAACCGGCAAATCGTCAGTCACTGCGCCGCTTTGTTGGCGGTGAGCTTGCTGCCGACATTGCTCGGGCTGGCCGGTGGCGTCTATTTCATCGTCGCATTCGCTCTCGGCTGCGGCTTTCTCGGCAGCGGGATTCGCCTCGCGACCTCGTCCACCCTTGCCCGCGCCCGGCAATTGCTCTTCGCGTCGTTAGTTTATTTACCCGTGCTGCTCCTGGTTATGGCGCTGGACCGAGTGCCGTCATGAGCGAAGCCCTTATGATCCGACCAGAGGGGCCACGGCTCAAGAACCGCCGCCTGGGCGTGATCCTGGCGCTGGCCATGTTGCTCTATATCGGGGCGGTGATCGCGTTTATCATCATATATTAGGCGCTACGGCTAAAGTGGTTTATGGCACAAACCTCGACTGCAAAACGCTTGGACGAAACGCTAGTCGAGCTTGAGTCAAAGCGACCCGGGTTCGGCGGCGGCGAGCCGCCGGTCCGTCCCAACGCGCCCGTCGGAAGCAACGCCTGGCTTGCAGTCTGGATGTTCCTTGGGGCCGAAGCGATGTTTTTTGCCGGCTTGATCGGCGCGTTTCTGGTCTTTCGCCTGAGCGCTGCGACCTGGCCGCCGCCGTTCCAGCCGCGCTTGCCGGTGGGCGTGACCGGGGTCAACACGGTGATTTTGCTTCTGAGCGCGTTCACCATGCGCCGCACGCTTACTTGCGTTCGCCTCGCCAACCCCAGAAAGGCTGTCCGTTTACTCGGCCTGACGGCGATCCTGGGCGCGGTTTTTCTCGCGGTTCAAGGCTACGAATGGCTGCGCTTGATCCAGTTCGGTCTGACGGTGTCGAGCAGCGTGTACGGCGGATTGTTCTATACCCTGATCGGCTTCCACGCGCTGCACGTGCTCGGCGCATTGATCTGGCTTGCGGTCGTTTTCGCTCGCGCAATAAAAGGCCGTTACTCCGCCCAACACCACCTCGGCCTACAAACCTGCGCGATGTACTGGACCTTCGTCGTCGCTTTGTGGCCGGCGCTCTACGGTTTGGTTTATCTCTATTAGACAGGTTGGTTTGACAGTGGGGAATTGTTAGGCTAATTTTCGACTGTCTCAGATGCTGAAACGAAATACCCTCTTGACTTGGCTGCTCGCCGGTTTGGCGGCGGCGCTTGCACCGGCGCTCGCCCACGCCTGCGCCGTTTGTTTGACCGGCGACGGCGATCCGACGGCGGACGCGTTTAACTGGAGCGTGCTTTTTCTCATGGCGACGCCTTACACGGTCGTCGGTTCCATCGCCGGCTGGCTGTTTTACACGTACCGACGCGCCGCCGCAAAACGAAGTCAGGGCCAAGCAACCGAGAGTCCATTGCATTTAGCCTGGAGCGAGAAGGAGAGTGGAAGATGAGTGATGCTGCTGCGCTGCATGCGGGGGCTGAACCCCAAGAGTCCCCGCTCACCCCGGAGAGTTGGGGCAAGCTGGGGATGTGGCTGTTCCTGGCCGGCGACGCCATGTCGTTCGGCTGCTTGATCGTCGGTTACGGCATCCTGCGCCACGCGAGCAAAAGCTGGCCGGTGCCGGCGGCAGTTCTCGGCATCAACCTGACCGCGTTCATGACCTTCGTGCTGATTGTCAGCAGCGTTACCATGGTGCTGTCGCTTTCGGGAATTCAACATGGCGACCGGGCCAGATTCAAAAAGTTTATGGGCCTTACCATTCTGGGCGGCCTGTTTTTCCTGGGTTGCCAGGCCTACGAATGGACGCACTTGATTCGTGACATTTTGCCGAAACATAATCTGGCATTCAGCAAGGATCTGTTCGCGACGACGTTTTTCGTGCTTACCGGTTTTCACGGCATGCACGTGACCGGCGGCGTGATCTACAATATTTGTGTATTGACGGCCGTCACCCGGGGCCGCTATCAGGCCAAACATGTGGAGATCGCCGGCCTTTATTGGCACTTCGTCGATCTCGTTTGGATACTCATTTTCACTTTCGTTTATCTACTCTAGAAAAGCGCATAGGAGTTCTGCAATGTCTGAAACCGCGCATCCCGAACCGAACTACATGGGCGTGTTTTGGTGGCTGCTGGCTTTGACGATCATTGAAATCGCGGTCATTTACTTGCCCCTCGCCAAGCTCGCCATCGCGATCATGTTAATTACCCTGGCGGTAACCAAAGCCGCGCTGGTCGCCCTGTACTTCATGCACTTGAAGTTCGAGCGGCGTACCTTGGCGCTGGTCGCTCTCAGTCCGTTCGTGCTTTGTGTTTTTCTAATTCTCATGCTGACGCCCGACATTTTTCCCCGTTGATTCCACTCTCTCAACTTCCGACGGTCAACGCGGCGCTGAACTCCCTCAGCGCCGTTTTTCTTTTCGTCGGCTATCTGTTTATCAAAGCGCGAAATCGCCGCGCCCATCGCTTTTGCATGCTGGCGGCCTGCGCCTGCTCGACGTTGTTTTTGATTTCGTATCTCGTGTACCACTACCAGGTCGGCTCCGTGCCGTTCAAAGGCGTCGGCGCAGTTCGCGTCGTCTACTTCGTGATTCTGATTTCGCACACGATACTTGCGGCCACCGTGGTGCCGCTGGCGATGATCACGCTCAGCCGCGCGCTGCGGGAAAGATTCGACGCGCACCGGAGGATCGCGCGCTGGACTTTTCCGATCTGGCTGTACGTTTCCATCACCGGCGTCGTCGTTTACGCGATGCTGTACAGATTCTAGAGAGTCGACGCGCGTATGATGTTTGCGCTGTTGGACCGAGAATTCTTTTTCTATCCCGCTCTTTTTCCGCTGTTGCCGCCGGCCATACGCGTCCATACCCCTTTCAACCATTCGTAGCCCTGCGGCCCGGTGAGCAAGCTTCCGGCGCTGAAAACGGCCCAGCTTAAAACCCAAACTGCCACCGTCGCACCGACTTTGATGCTCC
>JACPFE010000565.1 GCA_016183145.1 Deltaproteobacteria bacterium
AGGCAGGATTGCCGCCCCAGAGCAACATCGTGTCGGCGTGAAACCAGTTTTCCGGCGAGTCGGCGAACATGATTTTCCCCAGCGTCACCGCCGCGCCCTGATGATCGTCGCCGATCTCGACATTCTGGCTCGGCAGCGGAGAACCGAGCGCTTCGAAGAAAGCGTTCAGCCCCATGCTCTCGCTGCCCTGGCTGTGGACGCGCGTGCCGCCGCCTTGAATGATCGTTTCCGGCCCGTCGCTGGCGAGAACTTCGAGAAGCGTATCGGCGATCTCCGTGAGCGCTTGATCCCAACTGACGCGCTGCCAGCGTCCGCCGCCGCGCTCGCCGGCCCGCTTCAATGGATACTTGATCCGCGTCGGATCGTACATCCGGTGCGAGTAGCAGGCGCCTTTCTGACAACCGCGCGGATTAGGATCGGGCACGGCTGGATCGTTGGGCGCGGGGTAGTTCGCCGCCTGCTCCTCGCGCAGCGCGATACCGTCCTTGACGTAGACGTTAAAATTACAGGCCCGGCCGTACCAGCAATTGGAGAGATGCGACGACTTCACCACCCGATCCCACTGCCAGGATCGTTGTCTCAGCGCTTTTAAATTATAGCGGAGATCTTGCGGCGCGGAGCCGTTGGCCGCCGTCAACCCGGTCAAATTCAATGTCAGCGTGGCCACAGGTCGTTTCCTCGATTTCACTCCGCCTTACGTTACTATCCCTGAAAGTTTTCGCAGCTTGCGCAAATTTCCTGACGCATCATGCCTAACTTCGCGAACCAATAATACTATCTCACCACGAAGCACACGAAGGACACGAAGGTTTCGGACATTGATATTTCTAAACTTCTTAACTTCGTGCTCTTCGTGACCTTCGTGGTGATATGTCTATTCCTACTTTGGTTGCAGCTTTGCCGCGCTGTGCCAAATCGTGGTTACATCGCACTGGTCATGGTTCGATTTCCCTCACCATGACCCTGAGCACGTCGAACGGGTCAAGGGCGCCTTGAAACTGCCGGACGTGAACCGGCGCACGACCCGATCGATGCTTTCACCATAAGGCTTGGGATTGCCGTCAATCGAGACGGCGCGCGCCAACCACTCCTCGCAGTGGTCGCAGCGGTCGCAACCCTGCCGGCAGTCCTTTTTCTGAAAAAAATCGATGAAACCGTTCAGCCGGGTGTTGTCCAGGGAGACCGGAAACTTGCCGAAGGGCTCGATGCCATCGAAGCCGATGATCAGGTCGTTGAGCGGCCCTTGATATTCTCTCTTGGTATAAGCGGCGACGGCCCGCAAGATCCACTCGCTGCCCTTTTCTCGTCCGGCGAGCTTGAAGTGGGTGAAGCCTATCGCCTCATAGCGGCAGAGATCTTCGGGGCGAATCCAGGGCGCTTTCATTAGCTCCACCGGGCTCTGCGACTTGATCTGCGTGCATTTCGCCAGCGAATAGTCGAAGTAGCAGCCGCGGTCGAGACATTCCGAGGAGTGGCTGACGAAGTTGGCGTGGTAATCGCGCAGCGGACAATGGACGAGGCAGCCGAGGTTGACGAGCAGTACCAGCTCGCATTTCACCTTTTTGCGCAGCGCGCGCAGCAAGCGGAACTCGCGGCCGAGATATTCCGGCAGATAGATCGCATCGGCGCCGAGCTGCTGATAGAAAAGCGCCTTATCGACGCTGTCGATGTTGACGATGCTCGAGACCGTTACGCGCAGCTCCGGGTAGCGCCGCTTCACCATCTCGATGACCGAGGGATTGGTCGCCACCACCCCCGCCGCCCCCACCTCCACGAGCCAACCCAATCTTTCGGCCAGCCATTTCTGCCCCTCGGCGGTGAACTCGCGGTTGGCGCCGCAGGAGCCATTGAGCGTGTAGTAAAAATCGATGCCGCGCTCGCGCGCCTGATCGATATGTTCCGCGATCATCTCCTCGCCCGCCGCCGGCAGCCATTTTTTCGCCCGGCCGCCCGGCTCCTCCGAAAGCGAGCCGTAAAGCGCGCTCACGGGAAAGCCGGAGAGCTTTTCGAGAAACGCCGGCTCGAAAGTTGTCGGCACAACCAGCGTCACGTTGCCACCTTTGTCAATTCTACTCGGGTCTCGCGGTCGCTGTAGCCTGGATAGAAAGTGTCCGAGGTCGGCTGCACGTGATAGTAGCCGCCGGCAAGCTCCAACGGATTGAGCGGAGATGCCATGACATTCTTAAAATGACGCCAGCCGTTGAATTGATGATTCTCCCAGGCATGGTACATGACGACTTGGCCAGGCATGATTGCGGGAGAAACCGCTGCCATTGCCTGAAAAGACGAGACGTCGTTGCGCGCTTCCACCACATCGCCATCATGAATTTGCCGCGCCTTGGCGTCCTGCGCCGAGACAAAGATCAACGGCTCGCCCCTTTGCAGCCGAAGCAGCAGCGTGTCATCGACATGGTTCGAATGAACGCTCCAGCGCGCGTGGCCGCCGGTCAGTCTCAGCGGATAATCCCCGCCTGCCTTGGGATCTTCTTTTTGCACCGGCAGCGCTTCGCCGAATTCGAGATACCAGTCGTGGTCGATGTAGAATTGCATGCGCCGCGTCTGCGTGGGATAGGGCTCCTTTTTAATGATATGCCAGGTCAACGGAACCATCGGCTCTCCCGGCGTGATGTCGCAGGCATTGCCGATGCTGCGCGCGTTCAAGCCGAGGGCGGTCAGCGCCACCAGGCCGGTCTCTTTCGCCTCCTCCCACGGTATCTGCTCGACGTTCGCCGTGTTCGTATAATAGTCGCGGGCCACCGCCTCCTCATCGTCCTCCGTATAGATGCCGTTACTGGTTACCTTATCGTAAAGGTCGTCGAGGCGGCGCGGCGTGCCGTCGGGATGGGGGAAGGTCTGAATCCCGCGGGCCTTCGCCCGTTCCTGAAGTTTTTTCGCCAACAGGCAGGCAATTTCCCACTCTCCCTTGCTTTCTCCGAGAGGCTCGATCGGTTTGTCGATGACAAAGCCATAGGGATAGTCGGTTTTCTGCGGGCCGTAGAAGCTGAACTTTTCGAACCAACCGGCCGCGGCGAGCACATAATCGGAGTATAACGCGGTAGCGGTCCAGCGCGTGTCGATGG
>JACPFE010000566.1 GCA_016183145.1 Deltaproteobacteria bacterium
ACCACACCCGGAATCAGGATCTTCCCGGCGGGGAGTTTCACGTCGCGCCAGACTTTGAATTCATGTTCGTGACGGACGTTGCCGGCTTCGAACAAGTACGCCTGGGCGTTGACACGGAGCATGACGTCGACGATGTCGCGCAGCGGAAAATCGGTGGTGTGCGGACCATGCCAGCTGCCCCAGCAGATGTGATAGCGCACGCGATCGACCGGGATACCTTCGAGGGCGTGATTCAGAATTTCAACCCGCTGTGACGCGTAGCGCCGGTACTCCTCGACGCTTGGCCGAGGATCGAGCATGTCCCAGGCGCCGGGGAGACCGGGGTCGTCGAGCTGGAGGATGAAGCCGGCGTCAACAATGGCGCGATACTCTTCGCGCATCGCATCGGCAATCGCTTCTAAAAATTTCTCGGTGGTCGGGTAGTAGCTGTTCTGATCGCGGCAGAACATCTCCAGGCTGCCGGGCGCGATGGCGCTAACGAAGGCCTCTTCGACGCCGGCAGCGTTGGCGGCGAGTTTCAAGTTGACGAGCTGGTCGCGCAGAAACTGTTGCGCGGTGTAAGCGACCGGGCCGGTGCAGGTCGGGCGCAGCGCGGCGGTGCTGGGCGCACCCAAGCCGGTGTCGGCGTAAAATTCGGCAAACTCGCGCTGCTCCCAGCGCACGCCGACGATGCGCATGGGCGCGCCCGGAGCGGCGGTGTCAGGCGCGATGGTTTGAGCCGAGGTCGGCGTGAATCCGGAGACGCGGTCGAAGATATAATTGCCCCAGGCGCCCCGGTCGGTGGACGCGTGCATGGGCTTGCCGAACTCGCCATCGTTGGGAATGTCGATCCCGATTTCTTTCTGCGTGCGCACGACTTCACCGACGGCCGAGCGCAGCCGCGTTTGCAGCGCCACTTCGTCCTCCGGCGTGGCGGCTTTTTTCGCCCACATGGCGCGCAAGTCCGCCGGCCGCGGCAGGCTGCCGACATGGGTGGTAAGAATGCGTTCAGTGCTTCGTTTCATAGGCCGCTGCCTCTAGCGCGCGATTGCTCAGGGCGGAATTCCACAACTCGGCTAGGATGTTCAACGCGAGAGTGTGAAAGCTATGCATTGGCACTCGCTGCCATGATTTCCTCGTCAGGCACAACGAGATCTTTCTGCTCTGGGCAAACTGCGTGTCTCCGCAAAGCCCGATAGTTGCCTAGGCCGTCTTGGCAAACTCTTCATTCACTTCTCTCTCGTAGGCGAGCAGCTTCTTGACGCTCGGGCGCTCCAGCATGCGCTTGAAATGCGCGGCGACGTTGGGGAAGCCTGAGATGTCAACCCCCAACTGGGTGGCGCGGCGGCAACACCAAAAGAAATGCGCGTCAGGAGCGGTGAAATGGTCGAAGAAGTACTCACGCCCGGCCAGCAAATCGTCGCCGATCCGGAAGTTCTCGAACAGAGCTTCCGTTGCAAACTTGATAACGCTGTCGGACGCCCCGGTTGCGTCGCAGACTTTGGACGGATTATTGATCCGG
Source organism: Deltaproteobacteria bacterium (assembly GCA_016183145.1). Taxonomy (GTDB): domain Bacteria; phylum Desulfobacterota; class Binatia; order UBA9968; family UBA9968; genus JACPFE01. Next base: position 1,502 of record JACPFE010000566.1, read on the forward strand.
CTGAGATAGGGATGAATGCCGCTGGCACACCAGGCATGCAGCGAGATCGCCTGCAACTCGTCCCACGGATCGGCGGGCAGGAGCTTCGCGTTGGGGAAAGTCCGATGGACCCATTGATGGATAGCGACGTTTTCGGTCAGTATCTTGCCGTCGACCACAAGCGCCGGCACCTTGTGCTTCGGATTGATCTTCAGGTACTCGGGCGAGAAATTCTGCCGCTTGCGGAAATTGAGCGGCCGGACCTCGAAGTCGGCGGCCGCCTCGGTCAGCGTGACATAGGGCGCGAGAGCACAGGTGTTGGGGGCGTAGTAAAGAGCGATTTCCATTGACGTCTCCTCATTTGGTCGTGGGTGGGGCGCAAACCCCACGCGCGAAGTTAGTTTGATGGACCCATGGCGAATCTAGTACCAGCGCGTGGTTAGTGCAATCCATCCGATAGCGGCAACGAAGCAGAAGGGGGGCGCATCTTTACCTTTGACATTCACGCGCCGGGAGTACAGTGTTACCTTCCATGAATCTGAAAAGGAGGGGTGAGCGTCGGAATCGGCACTTCAATCACTGTGGGACGATGGCTTTGCTGCGCCTGTTCGAGCGCCTGATCGAGTCGATCTGGATCTGTTCTAATTCCTATCGCGCCGAAGACTTCAGCTATTTGAGCAAAGCTTGGGTTCTTGAGCTCGGTTCCTATCACTCGGTCCCGATAGCGCGTCCTTTGATCACTCAGCAACGCGCCGAAAGCGTTGTCGACGAATACCAGAGCGATAACGTTAATGCCATACTGCACGGCGGTTGCCAATTCTGGCAAGGCGTACATGAATCCGCCATCTCCTGAAAGGCTCACAACCGTCTTGTTCGGCGCCGCCATCTTCGCTCCCAACGCTGTCGGAAAGGCAAATCCCAGCGTAGCAGCGTATGAGGCTGTAAGGTAGGTCCGCGGCTTTTTCACCTTGTAGGCGAAATGGCTCCAGTAGCCGATATTGGTGACTCCGCTCACCACGATGGAGTCCTCGTCCAAAGCCTTCTGGATCTTGGCAATGATTTCGCACTGCATAGGAGCGAGCTTCTCGATTTGGAGCCGGCTATGTTCACGAATCTCCGCGATCTCCGCGACCGTCCATCGCGGCGTTAGACCATTTCTCTTACCCATTTCGCCGAGCAGGTCGCTTAGCGCCATTTTGGCGTCCGCGGCAATGGCGACTTTAGCGGGAAAGTTCCTGCCTAAAACATCCGCGTCGGCATCGATGTGAACCAGAACTTGATTAGCGTTAGGCTTCGTACCGCCTGTCATCTGGCGGCTAAATCGCGTCCCCACCGCCAAGAGCAGGTCTGCCTGTGGCGTCGCTCCTGCCGGCCCGCCCATCCCGTGATAACTCCCACCCAGGGCCAGCGGGTGATCCTCGGGAATGGACCCTTTACCTTCCGCAGTCGTGGCGACGGGTGCCCCCAACATTTCCGCAAGTGCAGTTAATTCTTTGCAGGCATCGGCAAGAATAACTCCGCCGCCCGCCCAGATCAGCGGTTTTCTGGCAGAGAGCAGAAGCTCCGCAGCTTGCCGTATCCGTTCTCGATCAGAGGCGAGTCGTGGATAGTCTTGCGGTTCCGGTAATTCTACTTCATCGCTGGATGCCAGCACGTCTGGCGGAATTTCGATTTCGGTCGGCTGGGGTCGCCCGGTTTTCATCTGTCTCATGGCCTCGTGAATCGCCCCCGGGATCTCACCGACGGTCAACACCCGTCGGCACCATTTAGTAACCGGTCGTACAATATCCAGTTGGTCATTGATCTCGTGCAGGGCACCTTTATGTTTTCCTATCAGCGCGCTTTCAACCTGGCCCGCCAAAAGCAAAACCGGTGAAGACGAAGAATAGGCTGTGGTTAAACCGGCCGAAGCGTTCTGCACGCCGGGTCCTGGAACAACGAGCGCCACTCCCGGTTTCCCCTTAACCCGAGCGTAGCCATCCGCCATGAATGTGGTCGTTTGTTCGTGACGAACCGTGATCACGCGCATATCAGGTTGATCGTAAAGAGCATCAAAGAGTCCCATAATCTGGGCTCCCGGCAGCGCGAACACCGCTTCCACTCCTTCGCGCGCCAGCGAGCGAACTACAGCCTCGCTACCTGTCATCTGTGCCATGATCCCTCCATTTGTGTTCGGGGCCTGGCCTTGCAATCTTGCCTAAGACAGAATCAACGGTCTGCTTCTCAGTCTCCATCATGCCGTCTCCGTCAGACGGTGCGGGCGGCGATTTCGGTGAGCCGGTCCATTTGGTCGAGATCGTCGGCGCACGGCCGGAGAATGAATTCATCAACGCCCATATCGCTCTGGCGCTTGATCGCCTCTTCCACCGCCGCGCGCGAAGCCGGCAGCGTACGGAGGCGCCGCGCCGCAAGATCGGGATTGTATCCGTAGTTCGCGTTGATATAGCGGCTCGCGTGATCTGCGGCGTTTGGACCGAGCGCATAATAGCTCGCTCCGATCGCTCCGACCCAACGCGGTCTTCCCTCGCGTCCCGCCTCTTGCCATGCCTGCTCGATCTGGCGCCACATCTTGAGCAGGCTCTCCGGGTCTCCGCCGCCCGGCGCCATGTAACCGTCGCCCCACTTTGCGATGCGCTGCACGATCGCGGGCACATAGCCGCCGATCAGGAGCTCGGGTCCGCTTGGATTGCCGGACGTTGGACCGATCGCTCCCACTTCGCCGGACAGGTTCTCGCCAGACCACAACCGGCGAAGGATCGATAACTGTTCTTCCGCCCGGCGACCGCGGCGATGAAAGTCAAACCCGGTAGCAAGATAATCGTTTTCGCGCACGCCGATGCCGAGCCCGAGAGTGAGCCGGCCACCGGAAAGCACGTCGATGGTGGCAGCCTGACGGGCGAGAAGCGTGGTTTCGCGCGTCGGTCCGATCACGATACTGGTCATCAAACCGATGCGTTGCGTCGCTCCGGCCGCCAGCGCCAGGACCGAGAGCGGTTCGAGAGCCTGGGAAACG
>JACPFE010000569.1 GCA_016183145.1 Deltaproteobacteria bacterium
ATCCCTTGGCATCGACTTTGAGCGAGACGGCCACGCCGACGATCGCGAAGCCGGAGGCTTGTTGCGCCATCTTGCGGTACGCGCCGCCGCAGCGGCGCGCAAGCACCGGCACGCGGATCTCCGTCAAGATTTCATCCGGTGCGATCGCCGTGGTCAGCGGACCGACGAAGAACCCGTCCGCCGCGAGTCGCCGCTCACCTCTCGGCCCGCGCAGTCTCAACTCACCACCAAGCGCGAGGATCGCCGCCGGCCAATCGGCGCTTGGATCGGCGTGCGCCAGGGTGCCGCCGATGGTGCCCCGGTTGCGCACCTGGACATCGCCGATCTCCCGCGCCGTCTCCGGCAGCAATGGACATTTTTTCTTGAGCAGCTCGGAACTTTCGATCTGGGTGTGCGTGGCGAGCGCGCCGATGACGATCTTATCGCTCTCTCGGCTGATGCCATTGAGACCGGGAATTCTACCGAGATCGATGAGCAGTCCGGGATGAGCGAGCCTGAGCTTTAGCAGGGGAAGCAGGCTATGTCCGCCCGCCAGCAGCTTCGCATTCTCGCCGTGGGCGGCGAGGGCGCGCATCGCCTCGTCCAGAGTCTGCGGCGCGATATAGTCGAAAGCCGCCGGGATCATCTCCGGCCTCCCGCCGCCGCTTTCTTTCCGTGACACAGGAGCCAGATCTTCTGCGGCGTAAGCGGCATGTCGATATGGGTGACGCCGAAGGGCGCGAGCGCGTCCACCACGGCGCTCACCACGGCCGGGGTGGAGCCGATGGTTCCCGCTTCGCCGATGCCTTTGATGCCGAGGGGATTCACCGGCGTCGGCGTCTCCGTGCGCGCAAGCTTCAAGCGCGGCAAGTCCGCCGCCCGCGGCAAGGCGTAATCCATCAAGCTGCCGGTAAGCAACTGGCCGTTTTCGTCGTAGACCACTTCCTCGAAAAGGGCTTGTCCCATACCCTGAACGATGCCTCCCTGGACCTGTCCATCGACGAGCAACGGATTGATCACTTTGCCGCAGTCGTCCACCGCGAGGTATTTTTTGATCTCCACGCTGCCGGTCTCAGGCTCCACTTCCGCCACGCAGATATGCGTGCCGAAGGGAAAGGTGAAATTGCTCGGCTCGAACGTCGACTCCGCGGCCAAAGCGGACTCCATCCCCTTGGGCAAGTTTTTCGCCCTGTGGGCTTGCTGTGCGATTTGCTGAATCGTGAGCGCCTTTCGCGGCACGCCTTTGACGCTGAATCGCCCGTCGGAAAACACCAGGTCGTCTGCGTCCACTTCCAAGAGATGGGAAGCCAGCTCGCGCGCCTTCTCCTTGACTTCTTCCGCCGCCTGGTAAACGGCGATGCCGCCCACCGCAGTCGCCCGGCTGCCGAAGGTGCCGATACCCTTGGAAACGACCGCAGTGTCGCCATGGATCACGTCGACATCATCCATCGCGACGCCCAGTTGATCCGCGACAATCTGCGCGAACGAAGTCTTCTGCCCCTGGCCGTGCGGCGAAGCCCCGGTGAAGACCTTAACTTTTCCCGCGGGCTCGACTTCGACCTTGCCGTACTCCCAAAAGCCCGGACCCATCGCGCAGATCTCGACGTAGGTCGATAGCCCGATTCCTAAGTATCGCCCGCGACTCCGCAGCCGCTTTTGCTCGCGCCGAAGTTTTTCATAGCCGGCAAGCTTGAGCGCCTTGTCGAGCGCCAACTGATAATTGCCGCTGTCGTAGGCCAGACCGGTTGCGGTCTTAAAGGGGAATTCCTCGGGCTGCGGAAAGTTTTTCCGCCGCACGCTCACCGGATCGATCTTCAGTTCTCGCGCCACCCGGTCCATCAGCCGCTCGATCACGTAGGTCGCCTCTGGACGGCCCGCGCCGCGATAGGCGTCGGTGGACATTTTATTGGTGAACGCCGCGGTAACCTCGATGCTGATCGCCGGGATCTTGTAGCAGCCGGAAAGCATCAGTCCGGTAAACGGCGGAATCGCCGGCGTGAAGAGCTGATGATAGGCGCCGATATCAGCGACGGCTTTGTAGCGGAGGCCTAAGATCGTTCCGTCTTTCTTCACCGCCGCGGCGGCCTCGCCGACCTGGCCCCGGCCATGGATTGTCGCCTGCATGTTCTCGCGCCGCTCTTCGCTCCACTTGACCGGCCGGTGGAGCTTGAGCGCGAGGTAGCCGAGCAATGCCTCCTCGGCATAGACGTTGAGCTTGCTGCCGAATCCCCCGCCGACATCCGGCGCGATCACGCGCACCTCGCTGTCGGGGAGATTGAGCAGCTTGGCAAGATGGGTTTTCAGAATATGCGGTATCTGAGTCGACGACCAGACCGTGAGTTCTTTTTCGGCGACAAGACAGCGGGCCACCACGCCGCGCGCCTCGATGGCGTTGGGCGCCAGGCGCTGATGCACGAGTCTCTGCTTGACGACTTTGTGCGCCTGTTGGAAAGCCTTTTCGACGTCGCCCTGCTTGTGCTCCCAGCGAAAGGCCGTGTTGTCGGGCCATTCCGAATGAATCACCGGCGAGCCGGGCGCCAGCGCTTTCTCCGGGTCCGTAACCGCCGGCAGCGGCTCGTATTGCACGTCGATCAAGTCGAGCGCGTCGCGCGCCCTGTAGCGATCCTCGGCGACTACGGCCGCCACTCCCTCGCCCACGTAACAGACTTTGTCGACCGCCAGGACGTAGTGTTTGGGTATTCTGAGAGTCGGGTTGTCGGCGGTGGTTGGGAGAGCGCCGATTTGATCGCGCAACTCCGCGCCGGTAAAAACCGCGACGACACCGGGATGGCGCCGCGCCGCGTCCGTGTCAAGGCTCTTGATCCTGGCATGGGCGTGAGGACTTCGAAGAATAGCGACGTGGAGCAGGCCCGGAAGCCTGACATCGTCCACGTACTGGCCGAGCCCGCGAATCAGACTCGGATCTTCGCGCCGCTTAACTCTCGCCCCAACAAGTTTACTTACCGGCATCGCCTCGCTCCAGCTTCGAGTTCTCGCTCCCGCCCACCGGGTTCTTCAACTCGGGCTCTTTAGAATTCTGTGTGCGCAGCTGGCATCAACACCTTGGTTTTTTTCACCACGAAGATCACGAAGGACACGAAGGTTTCGGAAATTTTGTACTTAAACTTCGTGCTCTTCGTGTCCTTCGTGGTGATTACTCTTTCACACTAGACCCGGAACAACCTCAACTCGAAACTCGAAACTCTAGACTCGAAACTATCTTCTCCCCTTCCGCCTCATCCATTTTGCCGCCATCTGCACTGCGTCGACGATATGCTGGTATCCCGTGCAGCGGCAGAGATTACCATCGAGAGCATGGCGAATCTCCGCCTCCGTCGGTTGCGGATTTCGCTTGAGCAATTGGTACGCGGACAGAATCATTCCGGGCGTGCAAAAACCGCACTGAAGCCCGTGGCATTCCCAAAAGGCCTCCTGGAGCGGATGAAGTTTCTCCCCGTGAGCCAGCCCTTCGATGGTGAGAAGGTCCGCACCGTCCGCCTGCACCGTCAGCACCGTGCAGGACTTCACCGCGGTGCCGTTGAGAATGACCGTGCACGCGCCGCAGATGCTGGTGTCGCAGCCGACATGCGTGCCCGTCAGCCCTGCCACATCGCGCAGAAAATCGACCAGGAGCAGCCGGGGCTCCACTTCGCGGGTTTGCACGACGCCGTTGATCTTGACGGAAACCTTTTTCTTTGGCAGCGCCTCCATCACTTTTCCCTATAACCCAATCTGACCTCGCCGATCAAGGTATTTTATCCGCCTACGCAGAAGACCCCGGGAGTGAGCCCAGGGATGAATGCGTCCGACGGACCCTCCGCCCTGCGGCCCAAAGCCTTCGGGCGACGGGCCGTAGCTTGAAGAGCGAAGGAGGGTCAGTGCTTCGGCGGATTCCGCCGAAGAAATTAGAGATACCACGGGCGCAAGCCCGTGGAGCTTCATCTTGGTGAAAATCTAGGTTGAATTTTATTTCTCCGGGCCTTACGATTAGGAGCATGAGGTCTCGATCCGCGTTTTGCAGGTGAGGATGTTAAAATTCTCGACTGAGGCAGGTACGAAAGAAAATGAAAAAAATTAACTTTTCCAACACATTACGGTGCATCGGACAGGACCTAAATCGGCGTGACTTCAAGGTTTTCGATATCTGCAGCGAAGGCGATCGCTATCTTGTTCGGGGCGGCTACGAAGCTCCCACCGCCGCCTTTCCTGTAACAATTCATTACACGATTGCGGATATCAAACAACTTGATTCGGCCGGCCCGGACAAGCGCGGCAAATTGCCCCCGGCCGAAGATTTCGTCAATCTGGAGCAGGTTCTCCGCACATTTGGCGGCTATCTGGATAAGCTAGAAGCTCGCCTCATTCGCCTGACAAATTCCGATCTCCACGGGAGCAGCCATTCGTTCAGGTTGGAGTACGAAACCCTCGAAGGCGACCGCAAAATTGAGAAACACAGCACCGCGACCGTCTATGATATGTGCGTCGCGATGTATAAGCGCCGGGGCAGAATGCCGGGCACGAACGGGATGTTTAGACACCAACGCGGTTGATGCCTCTGCGCCATGCCGGTAAGCCGTTGCTCTGTTAACATGGCTCAATTCCAGCGCGGCGTACCGCAATCAAAATACTGTTTTCACCACGAAGTGTTTCATGAGCTTACGCTCGCCCACAGAGTATGAAAATAGAGGAGGTTTCCGCCCCAGGTCCTCCCCTCAATTCGTCATTCCCGCGCAGGCGGGAATCCAGGTTTGTTCTCCCGCCCAATTAGCCTGGATACCCGCTTTCGCGGGTACGACGGAACACCGGCGGCGTCTTCGTTCTGCAGATCATCCCTGCACACATATTTTCGAAGGAGGCACGAAGAGCACGAAGGAAAATTTTTCGCGCAAAGGCGCAAAAGCCGCCAAGGTGACGGGCCGAGGCCTGTCATCCCGAGCGAACGCGAGGGATCTAAGAAGGATTTCTCCCTTCGGTCGAAATGACAACGAGTCTTTCTTTGCGAGATTAGCGTGCTTGGCGCGATAAATTTCTTAAACTCGTTTTGTGAAACAATTGCCTGGTTAGTATCTGAAGTCCCTTGAACTCCGAATTCGATTCATCTAA
>JACPFE010000570.1 GCA_016183145.1 Deltaproteobacteria bacterium
CGGTGACTTGTCCGGCGACTTGCCCGGTCACTTGCGCGGTGCGTCGAGCGGCGCCAGCCACGTTGACCCGGAAAGTCACTACCGCGGCGTGGCCGATTTCCTGGAATTCCGGCGGACGGACATTGGCCGTCCGGCACATCTCGATGACGCGGTTGGTTCCCCGGCCCCAGCGCTCAATTAACCCGGCCCGGTAAAAGACATCGGCGATGATGGGGTTGCGTTGCACGGATGGGTGATCCCGGGTAAGCACTTCGGGTGTAATGCCGGCCGGATATGTTCCTGCGCTCCAAATTTCCACACGATTATCGAAGATGGCCAGCGACACCGCGCCGCCGGCGATAGAGTAATCCCGGTGGATGAGGGCGTTGACCAAAATTTCGCGCATGGCATCCGGGGGAATGAGCGGGGTATCCACTCGTTCCATGCGGCCGGACACAATTTTACCTGGAAGCGGAAAATGTCGTTGGCAGAAAAGCTCCGCCTCCTCCAGGAGCTTAAACGCCGGCCCGCGGATCTGCCGCTGGTCTAAGAACTCCGTCTTATCCGTGCCTCGGAACCGCGCCATGCGCAGCTCGCATTGCGGGTAATCCGGCAGGAAGGTCCTGCCGAAGAGCACTATCGCAGCTTGGAGGATTTTCCCGTTCCGGCGCACCCCAAGCCGGTCCAGCATATCCACCACACGGTTTCCGACCGAGCCTATCAGTCGACCGGAAGACCGGGCGGCAGCCAAAATACGAAAAACTTCGTCGCGGTCCAGGTCTCGTGGTTCGACTTCTTCGGCGGGAGCATTCTCCCAACGGCTCCGGCTATGAACGCGCTCCAGAAGGAGCTTTTCATATTTTTCCTGCGGCATACGGCAGGTAGCCGATTCCAGCCGTTCGTACGGCCGACCCTCAAAGAGACAGGGGCGCGACGCTATGCTGCTATCAACAGACAGAACGAGCACCTCACGGTCGTCCTTCACTTTGACACGCCGAATGTCAATATTCACCGGCGGCTCGAAGCGTTCGAAGGCCTGGGCGATTTCACGAAGCGTCTTGTCAGAGACCTGTTGTCCTTCAGGCATACCGTCTGAGCGCGCGCCGAAAAGGACCAGTCCGCCGCAGCCGTTCAGAAACGCGCAAACCGTCTGCATCCCCTCCCGCAATTCAGCCGTGGAACGCTTGAACTCCAAGGCCGGCCCCTCGCCTCGCTTGAGAAGGCGTGACAGTTCCTTCCGATTGACGGGAACCTTCATACGGCGTCTTACCGGGAAGACTTCACGATGGCCAAGTTTGTGAGGTCCAACGGTTTGCGCGTCGTTCGCTTGCTCGCGTCCAAGACTTCAATGGCGACGATGCGCTTGTCTTTCGCGTAGTCGATGACCACACCGTCCATCTCCACCGAGTCATCGATGGGAATCTTTGCCAAAAACTCGATGTTTAACAGATCATGCGCGGCATCGTATTCGATCTTCATGAGATTCCGCTTCGCTATCTAAGGATCAACCCCGTTCCAATCGTTGAAGCGCTTTCCTTCGACTTCGCTGCGCTCTGGGCGGCCGCTCCGGTCAAGTCGTTAAATGCGGTCTAATCGAGTTCTTATCACATCGGCGTTTCGTGATGTGATTATCTTATCAACCCTTAATGCGCTCCCATTGGGCATCTGGGCCACGCCCCAAACACCTCACTTTTCGTGTCCGCCGCAAATCAGCCAATGCTCGCTGCAGAGTAGGATAGCTGACCCCCGGGCATGCCCGTTTTAGGTCGCCGATGGTAAAGCGTCCCGTCATCCGCTCAACCGCCCGGCGAACCATTTCCCTCTTGGCTCCTCGCGCCGAGCTGATCGTGCCGACCCGCAATTCAAATTCGTTATAGGCTGCCGTCAGCATACCCAGAAAATAGTTCCACCAGGGGCGCAGGTCATGCTGCGCGTCATGCCACTTGTGAGAACTCTTGAGCAGGGCTTCATAGTAGGTTTCTTTGCTCTCTTCGACGATCCGCTCCAGACTGATGTACCGGCCCACCTCATAACCGGCTTGATAGAGAAGCAAGAGAGTCAGTAGACGGCCAATGCGTCCGTTCCCATCCATAAAAGGGTGAACGCACTCGAAATCAAAAACCAACGAGGCGATCAGAAGCAGTGGATCTGCCTTACCCGCTTCCAGGGCATGGTTGAACAAGGCGACGAGCCGCTCCATGAACTGCGGCGTGCCGACTGACGAGACCGGCTGGAAACGCACCACCTGCCGACCGTCAGGAAGAACTTCCAAAATCGCGTTGTCTTTAGTTTTCCATTCTCCGCCGGCTTCTCCGGTAAAGCGGTACATCATCCTGTGCCAGTCGCGAATCAAGTCAGTGGATAAGCGCAGCTTATTGTAATTGGCATGAATCGTCGCCAATACGTCTCGGTACCCCGCGACTTCTTGCTCCGAGCGGTCCTTGGGCGCCACCTTCTTCGCAACTAACGCTTCAATCCGGTCCGCCGCCACGGTAATGCCTTCTATGCGGTTTGAAGATTCCGTGCTCTGGACCATGGCGACACGCCTCAGTGTTTCCAGTATTTCAGGCGACTGTTCGGAGTATAGAACCTGACGACCGCGAAACTCACCGAGGGAACGAACTGCCATGAGAAGAGCATGGGAAAGCGGCGTATCAAACAGATAATTGTGGTCAAAGGATCTCACGATGTTTCCGCCTTATGACTTGTAGGACTCAACCGGCCGTCCTTCGTATACCACATATGTTGGTCGAAACATGACGTATGGCTTTACCCTTCGGGTCGTTCAAAAAGTTCAAATCGTTTCAGCCAAGCAATTTGAGGCTGATCCGTCCTATGGCGGACAAGCCGTTCAAATCGTTATAAACGCGCTGAACGGAGGCGCCTCTTATACCACAAACGCCTGTCGAAAAGTGTCACGCGTTTTAAAACTTTTTTCACTATAAAAGCAACTTTAGGGTTTGCCGTAAGACCTCAGCGCGTTTTCCAGGTCGTCTTTGATCTCTTTGACTCAGGGGGCCGCGCCGCACCCACCGCGCGCCACCCAGGTTCCAATCGTTCCAGCAGTTCCAGTCGTTCAACCGCTGCGCTCCGTTCAAACGGTTTAAGTCGAACACGAGTTTTGTTCCAGCCCTTCGATACGTC
>JACPFE010000572.1 GCA_016183145.1 Deltaproteobacteria bacterium
AAAAGAAACCGGGCCGATCCGCACGACTTTCATGGAACTGATTGAGGAGATTGCTAACCTGACCAGAGATGACGCTTTGGTGCTCGCGGTGGTAAGGAACATTTTTGGGACTTACCGAGTTCGCCTCGCGCATACCATGGCTCCGGTTCGCCTGGTGGGCGCGCAAGGGTCAATTACGCGAAACAGACACCAGCGGGAACAAAGACTCCCGAGCTGGGCCTAGAAGGCGAGCATTCCACCGTCTTACACTGGGAGGGTTACAACCATTGACTGCCACCGGCCCATCACGTGAACGCCGCACTGCTCACCGGTCTCCCCATCTCAGGAAACCTCGCCTTTCGCGGCACGAAACCAAACGAGTGAGAGGCCCGGTGCCGCCTACCACCTGCGCAACCGAGGTGGCACTGATCGGTGACTATCTCGCCTCCAGGCTCAGTTCGCGGGTGCTCAATGCTTTTGAAAAACATCTGAAGGATTGCCCCGACTGCGCGTCGTTCCTGCGAACCTACAAGAAAACCATCGAAGTCACCCGCTCCTTCCTTCGGCTGGAGTCTGCGAAATGCAGACCGCCTCATCTCGTCTATCGGCAGCTAGGCAGCGCCAATTCTTCAAACTGTTGAAACTTTCCGCACCCTTTTCAAATCCTCAGTCATCTAATAGGCTGACTCGTATTCCGCTTCAGTGTGATCCATCCGAACGACCAGAGGAGGCTTTTTATGAAGGCTGTCGCCGTAACGCCGGGTAAAAAATCAGTCGGAATCATCGATCACCCGGAGCCGCGGCTTTCGTCGCCCACCGACGTTAAGCTGCGCATGATCGAGGCCGGAGTCTGTGGCACGGACAAGGAAATCTGCGCATTCGAATACGGCACGCCGCCCTCTGGGATGGAACAACTCGTCATCGGGCACGAATCCCTTGGCGAAGTTGTGGAAATCGGCGCGCAAGTGACGCGCGTGAAGGTCGGAGACTTAGTCGTCCCGATGGTCCGCCGTCCCTGCCCGCACGATTACTGCATCGCATGCCGGTCGAGCCGTCAGGACTTCTGTTTCACCGGTGATTTTACCGAGCGGGGCATAAAGGAGCAGCATGGTTTCATGGCGCAGTTTGTCGTCGACGATGATAAATACATGAACCCCGTGCCCGAGGAATTGCGCGAAGTCGCCGTCCTCGTCGAGCCGCTCACCATCGCCGAAAAGGGGCTGGCTCAGGTCTGGCAGGTGCAGCAGCGCCTGCCCTGGGGTTGTCCCGTGACGCCGGGAAAGGCTGCGGCCCATTGCCACCGCGCGGTGGTGCTCGGCGCCGGGCCGGTCGGACTGTTGGGCGCCATGGCGTTGGTGAACTACGACTTCGACACCTACGTTTACTCTCGCGAAGCCGCGCCTAACCCGAAGTCAACGCTTCTAGAGTCCATCGGCGCCAAGTATATCTCCTCCGAGAGCGTCGCCATTGACGAGCTTCCTAAGATCATCGGCAATATCGACCTCGTCTACGAAGCGACCGGGGCCTCAAATCTTTCGTTTGAGATGATGAAATATCTCGGCACCAACGGCATTTTTATCTTCACGGGCGTCCCCGGCAGAAAAGGACCGATTGAAGTCGATACCGATCTCATGATGCGCAACCTGGTACTCAAAAACCAAGTCGTCTTCGGCACCGTCAATGCCGGGCGCGACGCCTTTGAAAATTCCATACGCGACGTCGGGACCTTTACCAAGCGCTGGCCGGAGGCGGTGAAGTCGCTGATCACGGGCCGGTTCCCGATGGAGGCCCACCGCGACCTTCTGCTCGGGCGCAGCCCCGGCATAAAAAACGTGATCTCGCTGAACTAATCCTATTTGCAAGCCGGTACGTTTGTACGCGGTTGACGGGAATCCGATCTCTCTATTCTCTCCCCCTTCGAACCGCATCCTTCATCCTTGCTCCCGCATCCAATACGATGTGACCGCTGTCTTGAAGCATCACTGGCCCGAGTATCTCATCGAAGGCGCCTGCCTCGGCCTCTTCATGATCTCGGCGTTCGGCTTCGGCGCCCTGCTCGAACACCCCGCTTCACCGGTTTACCAGGCGCTGCCGAACCCGCTGTTGCGCCGATTCTTCATGGGCCTCGCCATGGGGCTTACGGCGATCGGAATCATCTACTCGCCTTGGGGGAAACAATCCGGCGCCCATATCAATCCGTCGACAACACTGACTTTCTATCGTCTCGGCAAGGTCGCCAAGTGGGATGCGGTCTTTTACGTCGTCTCCCAGTTCATCGGCGGCTTGATCGGCGCCTTGCTCGCTTCGGTTGCGCTCTCGGCCTGGGTTTCTCATCCGTCGGTGAACTACGTGGTCACGGTGCCGGGAACATATGGTGTAGCTGCCGCATTCGTATCTGAGGTGGCGCTCACCTTCATACTGATGACCGCCATCTTGCATGTTTCGAATGACCCCCGGCTGCACAAACTTACCGGCCTCTGCGCCGGCGCGCTGGTCGCCATTTATATTACCGCCGAAGCGCCTATTTCAGGCATGAGCATGAATCCGGCGCGCACTTTTGCATCCGCCGTGCCGGGGAACCATTGGACTGCCCTGTGGGTTTACTTTACGGCGCCGCTCATTGGCATGCTCTCGGCTGCCGAAGTTTATGTGCGGAGCCGAGGCACAGGCAGCGTCGCCTGCGCCAAACTGCATCACGAAAACCCCAAGCGTTGTATTTTTTGCGGCAAACCGGCTAAAGCCTAATTGTCGATTCCGATCAATTCATAAAGGAGACCTGCCCATGAATGCGAGAAATTTGCTCGTTCCTGGCTGCCTCTCGGCATTGCTCATTATCACCGCCTGCGGAGGCGCAGCACAACAGGTCTTGTTAGGCCGCAACGCTCTTCAAATCGGCCGCCCCGAAGCGGCTGTGCCGTTTCTACGCCAAGCGGTGGAACTCGACCCTAACTACAGAGTCTCTCCCGTTCTGCGTGAAAGCGTCCTGAGTTATCTCGGGCGCGCTCATTACGAGACGGGAAATTTCGCCGAAGCCCGGCCAATTCTCGAGAAAGCGATTGCCAGTGACAAGGACAATCACGCTGCGCGGCTCTATCTCGGGCTAACGCTGTTGCGATCCGGTGACCGAGAGCGTGGACGTAAGGAGGCGGAGAGTGGCCTCAAGGGTATACATGAATCGCTAGAACACATTGCGGCGGATCGCGTGTATGGAGATTTCTGGGACACCGGAAGGGAAATCCGTTCCGGCATTCAGAGAATCTTGGGTGGGAAGCTGGAAGCTGACGAATTTGTCGCCTCAGCCCAGCGCATAGGCAGCTTATTGGACGAGGAGATCGATAAGGCTACCAGGTTTGAAGCAAGCAGCCGTTATAGAGCTGGCGGGGAATAGTTAAACTTTCGCGCGGAGGTCTGCATCCTTTCGGAGCGTCGCCACATCCAAAAAATAATCAAATTGAACCGGGTCATGGCTTCCCCGACATGGCCGGCGGCAGGCCACACTGGGCGGAGAATGTCGTACCTCAGCTCGCGTAACCGACCTCTGCTTTCCGCTTACTGCCGACTCCTACACACACCCCGACTCTCTCTCTAGTTAACCTCTATTGAAATCTCCGTAGTTGGATTTCTCACCGCAACTTTACCCTTATCCCATTTCGGCGCCCCGAGAATTATTCTCAGATTATTTGAAAACGAGAATTATTCTCAGATTATTTGAAAAACCGTACGGCTCTAAAGGCATCCCCAACAAATTCTTATCCATCTTGCCGTTGCTGTTTTCATCATGGAATACGGCGACGCCGTAATCTCCATAGGAAACGTCGTTCAGTTTCCATGTCACCGATTGACCGTCAACGTCGATCGTAGCGTTGTACGCGGGATGATCGCCGAGCCAGGTCTCCGACGAATTGAATACCGCGATTTTCACCTGCCCTTTCCCGGAGTGAAGCCCAGTGACCCTTAAAATGATAGCAGCCGGTCCACCCAACTGCGCCCGCGTTGGCGGGGAGATACCCACAACGACAGAAAATGAAATCA
>JACPFE010000064.1:0-1757 GCA_016183145.1 Deltaproteobacteria bacterium
AACGGCTTTCCGCGTCCCGAGGGGACGTCGTTGACTACATGGACTAAGTTCGCTCAACTTCAGAGGGTCGATTATGCGGGCAGGGTTTGTCCAGCTAGTCAACAACGTCCCCTAACTCACAGACCAGCCAGCATTGTCCGTCATTGGGGTCTCCTGGGTCACAGCGTCACTTTTTCAGCTCCGCCACCGCTTGCTTAGCAAAGCGCCAGTCGACGATTTCGGATAGCGGCACCTCGCGCGTTGTTTTTCGCGCCCCTTGGACGATTTGGATGACCTGTTGCATCGCCTCGTCTGATACCATGCCGTTTTGGCTGTAGATCGGCAGCGCGTCGCGGTACACTTGCTCGCGGATATCTCGATCTTTGATTCCCCAGCTCTTCTCCATAATCGCCAGCACGTCGTCCTTGCGAGTACGGATGTAATCGATACTCTTCAATTCCGCCCGCACAATTCTAACGATCTCGTCCGGCCTTTCTTTGATCCTGTCGCGATGCGCGGCGATAGCGCCTAAAGGAACTTTTGCGATGTCATTAAAAGCTACGAGTTCGCGGAAGCCCCTCTTTTGCGCCATCTTGTTGAACGGCGGCTGCAACATCACTGCATGCACGGAGCCGCCTTCTAAAGCCGCATAACGGCTCGGTGTTCCGCCGATCTGCAAAAACGTGACGTCTTTTTCCGGATTCAAACCATACTTTCGAAGGATCATCGTGACTTGCGTATGCGGCGCGCCCCCAAAACTGCTGATCCCCACAATCTTCTTCTTGAGGTCTTCCACCCTTTTGATTTCAGGGTGGGCCACAAGGACATGCTCTCCCCCTTCCATAACAACCATCACAATCCGAATCGGCAACCCTGATAGCGCGGCGCCGACCATGTTCGAGAATGTCCCGCCGTAGTCGATGTTTTTTGCCACCAACGCATTTACAACAACCTGGTTTTGCATCACGATCAATGTTGCATTCAAGCCTTCCGACTTGAAAAACCCTTTCTCTTCCGCCACCACGTGCGGTAACGCTACAGTCCCGGTCCGGTTGGTAAGCCCGAATATGATTTTTTGCTCTTCCGCTGTGAAACCGGGAGCAATCAGACAGCCAATGAAAAACAAAAAAGCGAAACCCCCGAGCGTTGCTTTCACGGCGCCCATGGCCAGCTTCGCGGGAATCGCTTCTGCTGGGGCCAGCCTACCTGAACCACGCGTGGCAGGTTCGTAATTGTGCGCATCACAGGTTTGCACAGTGTCCGTCGTCGCCATTACTTTGCGCCTCCTGTGTAGAAAATGAAGTGAACTCCAGCCAAACATATTTGGAATTCGGGAATGAATAAGAGATCGGAAAAAATCATGTCTCTCGCAAAGCATGCCCTGAGCCAGGTCGAAGGGGACGCGAAGAAATATTTCGAAATTCGAATTTCGAAAACGGTAGAGATCCGTAGGAGACACTTGATCTGCACGTTTCCCTCGTTATGTCCCCTTGAAAGATCCGGCAACAGCACAGGAAAACATTTTCTGCGCGACTGC
Source organism: Deltaproteobacteria bacterium (assembly GCA_016183145.1). Taxonomy (GTDB): domain Bacteria; phylum Desulfobacterota; class Binatia; order UBA9968; family UBA9968; genus JACPFE01. The sequence goes on from JACPFE010000064.1 coordinate 1,517, forward strand.
GCCTTTTACCGCGGCGGCCTTCCTACGCTCGTCCGAGCTTCGTCGAGTAACGAGTTGTCAATGAAGGCGCTTGCTGGTGGCACATTGGTTACATTGTTGATCGAAGCAATGAGCTGTAATCCGCTTTGGATGACTTTTTCATCAACATATGGATCGTCCACTGTATTAAGCGCCTCTTCTTAGGCGAACTCTAGGCCCAACGGGTCCGTCATCCGCATGTATTTTTTGATTATTTCCATTG
>JACPFE010000064.1:1770-7159 GCA_016183145.1 Deltaproteobacteria bacterium
ATTGACCTGTGCTTGTTGGTTTTCAAGAACCTGATGGCTTCAAGGAAGGCTCTTAATGTTGCCAGGTAGCGGTTTCGATTTTTTTCCAGCTCTGTTTTTTTTGCTGCCACAGTGTTCAGTGGGAAAACGATATTCTCGTCTTTCATCGTCAAGAGCCGCCTTGCCCCTGCTCTCATTGCCTGCGCGTTGAAGGGAGCGGTCAACACAGCTCCTTGGACGAGGCCGGACATGACTGCGACCATAGCCTCAGGCATGCCGCCAACCCGGAGGACAGCTACTTCTTTATTGGGGATGAGTTGGTATTTGTTCAGAAGTAAGATCGTCGCAATATGTGAGACGCCGCCAAATCCCGAGATTGCAACTTTTTTCCCCTTGAGATCGGCGACTTGCTTGATCTCTGGACCAACAATAAACTCATAATAAATGTTTCGTACCAGCAAAGCGATAAAAGCGAGATCGGCCCCTTGGAGCATGGCGCTGAGAGCCGCGGCTCCTCCAACCTGAGCCACCTGCTGCTCTCCTGCAAGCAGGCTCTGAATCGTCGTGCCTCCTCCTCTCGTATAGATAATTTCAGCCGCAAGCCCGTTCTTCCTGAAAAGTCCCTCTTCTTGCGCGATCCACGCTATGGATTGCGTTGGAGAAATGGCCGTATAACCGAGACGAATTGGCGAAGACGCGGCTGGTATTCCTGTGCTGGCAGTTAGCAACGTCAAGAGGGCTAATCCCCAAGCCAGCGTACTTTTCCCTGTGAGAATTTTCATGGGGTTGCCTCCCTGTTCTAGAGCCAATTTTGCCCACCTAGCGGTAGATACTTACGCTGGAAATGTTGAACAGAACGACTCCAGGAAAACTTATCTCGCCAAGGCGTCAAGGCGCAAAGTGACACCCGGTGTCATTTCGACCGAAGGGAGAAATCTTTCTCAGATCCCTCGCATTCGCTCGGGATGACGGGTCTCGCCCCGTCACTTCGCGCCTTTGCGCCTTTGCGGGAGACATCTTTTTTCTGAGCTCTTCTTCGATTCCGAATTTCAAATACTTTTGGTTGGTTTTCAGCCTAGCTTTTGGTTTCCTTATCGGACTTGAGCGTCCACTCGCCGTTTTCGAGCCGCGTCAAGATGCCCTCTTCGCGCAGTCGGTCGAGTTCGAGAGCGACCTCGCGGCCATCTCTGCTGCCCACGGCTTCCATGAGATGGGCAAAGTACATCGGCGCCGATGCCAGGGCCTCGCGGACTGTTCGAAACCGCTGCGGCCTGCCAAACCGGGGCGCATCGGCGACCCAGTTGTCGATGAGGTCCGGCCTGCCGAACGGAACGGTCAAGTCGAACCCGGCTTTCGTCATGACGTCCCCTTCCGCCATGGTAGGATCCATGTAGTGAGGCGGAAAGCCGCCTTGAGTCATGATGTCCCTTTCAGCGCGAAAACGAGTCGCCATCGCCCATTCCATCTGCTCGTCAGAAAACACGTCAATGTCGTCATCGACCACGAAAACATGTTTGAAACGCGCACCCGTGAACAACGCAGAGATGACAAGCCCTGCTTGGCCGGGGGCTCTTTGGGTTATCGCCACTCGCACATGTTGCTGGCGGCCTGTGGTAGTGGGCGCGCAAACCGCGACCGGCTCAATCCCGGCGGCTCTCAAAGCCTTCCAGGCCGCGACCTCCGCATTGAGCGCTCCATTATTCGGCGAATCCGCTCGACTGAGATATCGGCCGCTATGCAGCAGGGACTGGAACAGAGCGTCCTTACGCTTGGTGATTGCGGTGACATGGAACACGGGGTCTATGTGCATGGGACCATAATAGCCGTAGCCCTCGCCATAGGGTCCTTCCAGTTCGCGGTAGCCGAGCTCGTCAAAACAGCCCTCGATGACCATCTCGGCATCCGCCGGAACGGGCACGTTATTCGTGACTCCACGGACTATGGGTAAGGGCTCGCCCCTGAGCGTAGCAACGAGTCCAATCTCATCGTCTGAAAGATGCAATCCCGCGCGATGCAATCCCGCTGCGAGATAATTGATTGGATGGGAACCGATCACGAAGCTGACGCTGAGTCGCTGGCCGCGCTCCAGGCATTTAAGGTAGATTCGCTTTAGGTCCGAATTCGCGGTGAGGTTGGAGCGCATCTCGTGCCGGCCGCGGAGCATGAGACGGCGGCAACCGACATTGGTTCTGCCCGTTTCTGGATCGACAGTATAGTCAATACCGGAGGAAATATAGGGTCCGCCGTCGAACTCGTGCTGGACATGAAAGGGCAGCTTGGTTAAATCCGCATCCTCGCCTGTGAGCACGACCTCATGCACCGGCGCTTCGCTCGATGGCACCTCCACGGTGGGCTGTGGGTTGTCCATTCGCCGCATGTACTCATGCGGCAAATCCCGATAATCCATGCCAAACGCCGCGGCGAGCCGCCGGCGCCCGCCACACACGGCAGCGACCACTTCCGTCTGTTCCGGCCCGGCCTTACGGAACAGCGTGGCTTTGGGGGATGCTTCGATAATCTGGCTGAGATCCGAGAGGGGAACTGGTTCCTCGTGAATCTCGACTTCCCCTAATTCGATGAGCCTTTCGACGAACGACCTCAGTCGAAACTTGTTCATGTCCATTTTCGTCTCACCTCTTTTTTAGCTCCTCGTTGGCCTTTTTGGCGAAGCTCCAGTCGACAATGTTCGAGAGGGGAACGTTTGCCACAGTCTTCCGGGCCTCTTGGACCATCTGGATCACATTTTTCATCATTTCGTCGGAGGCAATACCCGTACGGCTGTAAAGACCCACGATGTCCTGGTAAATGCCTTCCCGAACTTCGGAGTCTTTGATGCCCCAGTCCTTTTCCATCAATGAAAGGATCTCGGCTTTTCGATTGCGGATGAAATCGATACTTTTTAGCAGTGCTTTGATGACCCTGACAATTTCTTCAGGCTTCTCCCGTATTTTGTCCACATGGGCGGCCACCCCTCCAAACGGGATGCGCATAACGTCATTGAACGATAGCAGCTCATTGAATCCTCTTTTTCGACCTATTTTATTGAACGGCGGTACGACCATCGCAGCGTGAATCGAGTTGCTTTCCAGAGCCGCATAGCGGCTGGCGCTGCCCCCTATCTGGAGGAAGGTGACGTCTCGCTCGGGGTTTATACCATGTTTCCGCAGGACCATGCTGATTTCGCTGTGTGAGGTGCTGCCGAAGCTACTGGTTCCGATAATCTTTCCCTTTAGCTCCTCGACCTTTTTGATGCCGGGGCTTGTGACCAGCACGTGGTCCGATCCATCCATAACGGCCATGACAATCCGCACCGGGAGGCCTGATAGCGCGCCGCCGACGAAATTGGAGAACGTTCCGCCATAGTCCACGTTTTTGGTGGCAACCCCGGTGAGCACAACGAGGTTCTGCATGACCACGACGATAGTATTGAGTCCTTCGCTCTTGAAAAATCCCTTCTCCTCGGCAATGACGAAAGGCAGGGAATTGCTGCCAGTGCGGGTCGTAAGTCCCAGGGCAGTCCTCTCTGCTTCGGCCGCAAGGCCTGAAGAAAACATCCCGAATATAATTAGAAGAGGCAAATAAAAGCGGGCAACTTTTATATTTGTCATTTGCGCCCCCGTATCCACTCCCTTACTCGGTTGTGGCTCAGTGGTAGCTCAGTGGCTTTCACGCCAAACGAAACCAACGCGTTGGCTACTGCATTGGCGAGCGTAGCTCCTGTCGCCAAGCTGGTCTCTTCGCCTCCTCCCTTAACGCCGAGAGGATTAAGAGGAGAGGGGGATTCCTCAAGGATGATAGCCTCGATGGGCGGGACAATCGTGCTGGAAGGGAGGAGATAGTCCATAAAGGTCGTGGTCAGGAGCTGTCCATTTTCGCTGTAGACCAGATCCTCGAGGAGAGTCGCGCCGATTCCTTGGGCCACACCTCCCACTATCTGTCCATGCAGGAGCAGCGGATTAACGCACCTTCCCACATCCTCTACAGCAACGTACCGTAGCACCTCTACCTTTCCCGTCTCGGGATCCACAGCTACATGTGCCACGTGTGTGCCGTAAGTGTACGTCATTTGATCCGATTTGAAGTAGGCGGTCGCATCCAGGCCGGGTTCTAAAGGATTAAATCGGCTCGTCGGCGCGGCAAGCGCCACTACGTCTTCAAGGCTCAGTAGTGGCTTCTCCGTCTCTGCGCCCTTCCCGTGAACCTGCCCATCTCGTAATTCCAGGTCAGATGGCGCCATCCCCAGGTAGCTTCCTGCGATGGTAAGAACCTTGCGCTTGACCTCCTGGGCAGCCAGATATACCGCGTTTCCGCCCATCACAGTGCCGCGGCTGGCATTGGTTCCGCCTCCAAAAGGCAAATAGTCCGTGTTCCCATGAAAAACAGTTACCTGCTCGATGGGCACTCCCAAAGTGTCGGCGCAGATTTGCGCCATGGTCGTCTCGTGGCCCTGACCAAGCGACGCGAGCCCTATGTAGACCGCGATGCTGTTTCCGCCTCTCACCTCTACCCGGGCACATTCGAAGGGGCCACGGCCGGTGTTCTTGACATAGCATCCAATCCCTATCCCGTGATACTTTCCTTCTTCGTACCGTCCTTGACGCTGTCTGAGCTCTCCATAGCCGATTTTTTCCAGCGCTCGCTTGAGCGCCATCGGATAGTCGCCGCTGTCAAAGACTGTTGGACTTTCCCCTTGACGAGTCACGCCGAGCAGGTAAGGCATTTCCGTTGGCTGAATCAAGTTCTTCAAGCGGAGTTCGGCCGGGTCCATGTTGAGATCCGCGGCCACCATGTCCAGCAGACGCTCCCGAATGAAACAGGACTCATAGCGACCTGGCGCTCGAAGAGTGCCGAGCCCTGTCTTATTGGTCATTACGCAGTGGACGGCGCATTCGAAAGCCGGAATCCGGTAGGGTCCTGGCAGCAGCGCGGCCGTTGAAGCCGGGACAATCCCGCCGTGGGTGCGGATATATCCTCCCATGTCGCCGTACAACTTAGCCCGCAGCCCCAAAAGTGTTCCATCCCGCCGGGCCGCGATCTCCGCCTCACACCAGACATCCCGCGAGTGATTTGCCGCCATGAGGTGCTCGCGCCGATCCTCAATCCATTTCACTGGACGGCCTAGCTTGATAGCAGCAAAGGGGATGAGAAAGTCCTCCGGGTAAAATTCCCCACGGATGCCAAAGCCCCCACCGACGTCCGGCTCGATAAAGTGAATCTTCTGCTCTGGTAGGTTCAGGAACGAGGACAGAATAGCCCTGTTGAGATGGGGCACCTTCGTGGGTCCCCAGACGGTCAACTCGCCTCTCCCGCTATCGTATGACGCTACCAGGCCTCGAGTCTCCAAGGGATTCCCCGTATGCCGATGGACCTTAAATTCCTCCCGTCTCGTGTACTCAGCTTGACGGAATGC
>JACPFE010000573.1 GCA_016183145.1 Deltaproteobacteria bacterium
AAAGAATTTTATCGCGCCAAGGCGCCAACTGACACTCGGTGTCATTTCGACCGACGGGAGAAATCTTTGCTAGATCCCTCGCATTCGCTCGGGATGACGGACCTCGGCCCGTCACCTTTGCGTCTTAGCGTCTTTGCGGGAGATTTTCCGCGTTTTGGCTGCGGCTGCGCCGCGCAAAGCTCTTCGCGGCCAAATCTTTTCTACGGCTTCATCGACTCCGGAAAATATTTCGACGGTGCCCAAACGTTCACCGTGAAATTGCGGCAACCGAGGATGCGCAGCTCGCGCATGATGCGGATGTAGTCCTGAGAATCGATAAAGTCGCGCCAGTTGTCCAGAGTTTCGAAGTCGATGGTGATCGCGACATGGGGCGTGACTTCGAGTGGATTTCGGTAGTTGCGAATTTCCAGCACGCCTTTGTGCGAAAGCGTCACCGGCAGCCAATCGTTTTTTGCCTTGTTGGCGTAGATGGTGAGGTTGGCCTTCTGATCCGGCAGGTCCCATTGAATGACAAAGTGCACCATTATTGAATCCCCCGTATTAAACCGCCGTCGATTTGAATCGTCGTCCCGGTGATGTAACTGGCTCTTTGCGAAGCAAGAAAAACGATCAGGTCGGCGGTTTCTTCCGCCGTGCCGTAACGACCCAAGGGCACTTCGGCGGCCATCTCCCGATTGATTTCCTCAACGGGTTTTTTCAGCCGCTCCGCCCGGGCCTTGTTGAGTTTTTGCGCCCGCTCGGTATCGATGCGTCCAGGGCAAACGTTGTTGATGAGGATATTGTCGCGGCCGAGCTCCCGCGAGAGGGTTTTAGCCATGCCAATAACGCTGCTGCGGATCGCGTTGGAAAGAACCAGCCCGGCGATGGGCTCCTTGACCGAGTAGGATGTGATGTTGATGACCCGGCCGCCGCCGACCTTGCGCATATGCGGCACCGCCTCGCGCGTCATACGCATCGTGCTCATGAAACTCAAGTTAAAAGCGGCGCTCCAATCCTCATCGGAAAATTTCATGAACTCACCGGGAGGAGGACCGCCTGCATTGTTCACAATGATGTCGAGGCGTCCGTAATGCTCTGCGGTCTGGCTTACGAACCTTTGAATATCTTCCGCCTTGGTCATGTCGGCGACCATCGCCAACACTTCGCCGCCGCTCTCTCTGCGGATCATCTGCGCGGCTTCGTTGAGCGCCACCTCCCCTCTCGCGCACATTCCCACCTTCGCGCCCTCGCGCGCGAAAAGCAAGGCAGTAGCCCGCCCCATCCCTTGGCTCGCGCCGGCCACCAGCGCGACTTTACCCCGCAAACCCAAATCCATCTTTAACCTCCCCCATCGAAGATCGAGGATGGAGGATGGAAGATCGCGATCCCCGATCCTCCATTTTTGAATCTCATTTTCACTTTTGCGTCCAGTAGATGTTATCGCGGAATTCCGGTTGCAACCGTTTGATGTAGAGGCAAAGCATTCCGTGCACGCCCAGCTGGCGCAACTTGCGCGGATCACCCGATTTGAGCGCGTCTCTTTCCTCCGTGGTGAGATCGTATTCGTTCATCACCGCTTCAAAGTCTTGAAGGGACTTCTCGAAACAAGCTTCGTCCATTTTCAGATTGAAAAGCAAACGGCTGAGATGATAGCAGCTCATACCCACCTCGTTAAAATCGCCAACTGACAAAACCCCAACCCGTGGCGACAAAATCCGGCATATACGCCGTGTAGGTGGCCTTGGCGTCACCGACGGCCCCGATCACGACCATCCAATTAAGGAACTCCGTATCGCCGGCTTGCAGTAAGTCTTGCACGGAATAATCGACGAAGCTCTTGCCCTTGCCGTCGCGCATCACGGCGAGAAGTTTGTGATCGAAGGCCTCGTCGATGTCGCCAATGCGCGGCGAACCGGGAAAGTGAGACAAACCGCCAGTGGCTAAGATCGCGATCCGCTCGCTTGAATTATCGGCGACCTCGCGAACCAGCTCACCGACTTGATAGCAGCGGCGTGGCGACGGCGACGGATCGACCCAGGTATTGACGTAGATCGGCAAGATCGGAATCTTCGGCTCGGGCAGCAGAAAGTAGAGCGGAACGGTTTGCGTGTGTTGCAACTCAATATGTTCCCCGTATGAAAAATCGATCCCCTTGTCCATGCCGGCGCGCACGATCGTCTTACCAAGCTCTTTGTGATTGCGATGGTGAAATTTGTGGCGCGTAAACTGTCCCTTTACCTCGTCGGCGATAGTAACGAAGAAAGTAGGGATATTGTTCGAAAAAAAATTGACGAATTGATCGTTGGCAACGACGATCAGTACGTCCGGCTTGGCTTGCTCCAGGTCGGCGCGCAGCACGCCGAAGGCGGCTTCGGCATCCGCCCGAAGTTTCTTTTGTTGCGCGAGGGTAGGTCTGTTCCCGGAGCCCTGCGGCGCCATGCTGTAGTGAAGGTTCATGAAATCTTCCCACTCGGCGCCGGGTTCGAGGAGAATGTTGGGCGCGTGGCTCGCCGCCAACGCGGCTACTAGGGGCATGGCTCAAGTTCCTTGATAAGCAGTGGCCAAATCCTAGTATCCGCTCTGCAAAAAAGCAACTCGATCGCATTCGTTACACCGTGAGAAGCGGCGTCAAATAATTCAATTCCGTCGTGACGGGCGGAAAGAAAGA
>JACPFE010000065.1 GCA_016183145.1 Deltaproteobacteria bacterium
TAAGGGGAGGCAAGTCATCCACGGCAGTGATAACGTATTCGAGGATGTGGGCTTTAGGGAGAGATCAGCCGTTTCAGCATCGATAAGCTGATCAATATGCTCGCGCGTGCGGGGATACGAGTACGCCTAGAAACGGAGCCGCGGGCAGCTTAAGAAAAGGGTCTAACATCCGGCCTGAGACAGACCTTCGGACCCGCTCGCAATGCTCGCTGGCCTCGGCTGCTCAGCCTTCGCGTTCGCCTCAGTCGCCAGGGTGATTCCTCGCAAGTTTGGCCCGGAAAAGTTACACTCACACCATGCCCGTGGAGATCGTCCGGCGCGGCGCTGGCAAGCAGTATCCCGCCAACAAACTCAAACGGGTCGCCGCAACGATTCTAAAGCTGCTTAAAGAGGATCACACCGAACTGAGCGTCGCGTTGATCGGCAACGGCGAGATGCGCAAGCTGAACTCCCGTTATCGGAAAAAACATTACCCGACGGACGTGTTGTCGTTTCCGGCCGCCGCGGGTATGCCCGGCGGCCTTCAGCTTCTCGGCGACGTGATCATTTCGGTTGATAAGGCCAGGGAGCAGGCAAAGGAGCGCGGCCGGAGTTTGGATGAGGAGATGATGACTCTACTGATTCACGGGGTACTGCATCTTCTCGGCTACGATCACGAGCGCTCGGCGAAGGATGCCCGGATCATGGGTCGTCTCGAGGAAAAGCTCTACCGGGCGCTTTGGTAGTGGTTCAGTTTGATTTCAACGCCGCATCGATGTAGGGGCAGGCCTACGTGCCTGCCCTCCGAACGGGCAACCACATAGGGTTGCCCCTACAAATTTTGGTGAAACTGAACCACTACCGGCGCTTTGTGAAGATGGATTATTAAAGATATAATTCCCTGTACCGTTACGAATCGCCCAGACGACGGAATAACCAAGACGAGAGCACAAAAATGTTAGAAGAAATCAACGAACAACTGACTCACCTCGAAGAGCGACTCGAACTGCTGCGGAGGCGGCTTTGACGTCGAAGGAAAACAGCAGCGGATTGAGGAGCTGAACCGACTGACCGCGCAGCCGGATTTCTGGAACGACGGCGAAAAAGCCCAGAGCATTTTCAAAGAGCAATCCACCCTCAAGAGCGTCATCGATTTTTGGGAAAAACACCGGGCCGGGCTCGAAGAGGCACGCTTCTTTCTCGACGTCGCCAGGGACGAAAAGAGCGAAGAAGCGCTCGGCGAAGCGGCGGCCAAAGTCGCCGAGGTCGCACGGGAGATGGCGCAGACCGAGCTGGCGCAGCTGTCCCGATGACCGGCGCAACGCCATTGTCACTCTCCATCCCGGCGCCGGCGGCACCGAGGCGCAGGACTGGGCGGAGATTTTGCTGCGCATGTATCTGCGCTGGTGCGACCGGCGCTGTTATCGCAAAGAGATTTTAGAATACCAGCCGGGCGAAGAAGCGGGTGTTAAAAGCGTCACGTTCACGGTCGAAGGCGACTACGCCTACGGCTATATGAAAGCCGAGGCCGGCATTCATCGTCTGGTGCGCATCTCCCCCTTTGACGCGAACTCGCGCCGCCATACCTCATTCGCCTCGGTTTTCGTCTACCCGGAAATCGACGACACCATCAAAATCGAGATCAACGAGGCGGACCTGCGGGTCGATACCTACCGTTCCAGCGGCGCCGGCGGCCAGCATGTCAACAAGACCGATTCCGCCGTGCGCTTGACGCATCTGCCCACCGGTATCGTCGTGGCCTGCCAAAACGAGCGCTCGCAGCATAAGAACCGGGCGATGGCTATGAAGATTTTAAAATCCCGGCTCTACGAGCTGGAAATCGAAAAGCAGAAAGAAAAGATGGAGACCTATCACAAGACCAAGAAAGACATCGCCTGGGGCAGCCAGATCCGCTCCTACGTGCTCCATCCCTACCGCTTGGTGAAAGATCACCGCACCAACGTCGAAGTCGGCAACGCCGATGGCGTGCTCGACGGCGATCTCGATCAGTTCATCCAGGCTTATTTATTGCAGACCAGCGAGCCGGCTGGCTCGTAATCGGCTATCCCTGAATGCCCTCGCCCGCTTCAGCCTGAGGCTGATCCGCCTCCGGCGGATGCGGGAAAGGGCAGGGTGAGGGCTAGAAAGTCCAAGCCCACCCTCACTTTCAACCTCTCCCTCCAAGGAGGGCGAGGAAAAGATAGCGGATCTATTGGGAACGCAACTCCGCGGAACCTTTCCGCACCTTTCATCGTTTAAAATGCATCTAAGACTGTTAGGGTCGGGGTGCGACCGCTTTCGCTTGCGCCGACTGAACGAAGATGATTTTCTAGGGGTTAAATTTCGCTTGACTGGATCGACGGAGGTCTTATGAACCGTGAATCGGTCGCCCGAGACAACGGCAGCAGCGGGGCTGTTACCAGCCTCGAAGCCGCGGTGCTTGAGCGCTACGGCAACGCGGCGCGGGAAGTCGAAGCTTGCCTGTGTGTGCCGGGCAATTACGATCAAGGGCTGCTCAAAGTCATTCCCGACGAGATCCTTGCAAAAGATTACGGCTGCGGCGATCCGTCGCGCTATATCCGTGAGGGGGAAACGGTTCTCGATCTCGGTTCGGGCAGCGGCAAGGGCTGCTACATCATGGCGCAGATCGTCGGCGCCAAGGGCAAGGTGATCGGCGTTGACTTCAACCCGCCGATGTTGGAACTCGCGCGCAAATATCAGGAGACCATCGGTGACCGGCTTCGCTATCACAACGTCGAGTTCCGTCGCGGTAAGATTCAGGACCTGAGAACCAACTTGGAACTGGTCGATCAATACCTGCACGAAAATCCCGTGCGAACCGTAGCTGATTTGGCGGGGCTCGAAGAATTTGAATATCGGATTCGCCGCGAACAACCGTTGGTGGCCGATGAATCCATCGACGTGATCGTTTCCAACTGTGTGCTGAACTTGGTCCGGCCGGAAGACAAGAAGGCGCTGTTTACCGAGATGTACCGGGTTCTCAAGCGCGGCGGCAGAGTCGTCATCTCCGATATCGTCAGCGACGAGCCTATTCCCGAGCATCTCGCCAAAGACCCCGATCTTTGGAGCGCCTGCGTTTCCGGCGCGTTTCTCGAAGAAGAATTTCTCCGCGCTTTCGAAGACGCCAAGTTTCACGGCATTCATATCGAAGAACTGCGCTCGGAAGCCTATCAGACCGTGGAGGGAATCGAGTTTCGCGCGATCACGGTAACCGCGTACAAAGGCAAAGAAGGTCCATGCATCGAGCGCAACCAGGCCGTTATTTACCGCGGCCCGTGGAAGCAGGTCGTGGACGACGATAATCATGTTCTGCCGCGCGGCGCGCGCATCGCCGTGTGCGAAAAGACCTTCGAGATTTATTCCAAGCCGCCGTACCAGGATCAGTTCATTCTCGTCCCGCCGCGCGAGCAAGTCCCGCGAGACAAAGCGGGAGTATTCGACTGCTCGCGCGACCACAAGCGGCACCCGCGCGAGACCAAGGGAATGGAGTACAACGTCACGCAGATGTCGGACCGCGTCTGCGGACCTGACTCAAACTGCTGTCCGTAGTGAAGCTGGACGTTAGAATCTCTGACCCTCGCCCGCTTGCGGGAGAGGGAAGGGTGAGGGCGAAAGCTACTGAGCCCACCCTCACCTTCATCCTCTCCCTCCAAGGAGGGAGAGGATAATCAATTTGAGCGGGGACAAGAAGGATCGTTAAACTATTGCCCATGATCGCCATGCAACCCTTCGCTCAGAGACTTCATCTAAACGGCAACGGCCTGAACAGGCGCGCGATCGACGTTTTGCAGGTGAATATGGGGCGGTACTGCAACCAGTCTTGCATCCACTGCCACGTCGAGGCCGGGCCGACGCGCAAAGAAATGATGAGCCGCGACACCGTGGAGGCCGTTTTGCTATTTCTCGCCGGTTCGAAGATTCCGACTCTTGACGTCACCGGCGGCGCGCCGGAGCTACACGAGGATTTTGATTATCTGGTGGAATCGGCCGTGGGCCTGGGGCGCCACGTGATAGATCGCTGCAATCTGACGGTGATCTTCGAGCCAGGCAAAGATTACTTACCGGAGTTCTTCCTGCGCCATCGGGTGGAACTGATTTGCTCGTTGCCTTGCTACACAGCAGAAAAGGTCGACCAGCAACGAGGCAAGGGCACTTTTGATTTGAGCATTCGCGCGCTCAAGATTTTCAATCAGTTGGGCTACGGTCAACCAGACGGGGGGTTGAAATTAAATTTGGTCTACAATCCTGTCGGGCCGCACTTGCCGCCACCGCAGGAAAAGCTGGAGCAGGACTACAAGCGCATTCTGCGCGACCGATTCGGCATCGAGTTCAACCATCTCTATTGTCTCAGCAACATGCCGATCACGCGCTACGCGGTGCACCTCAAACTGCGCGGCGAATACGACCGCTACGTGGAACTTCTTTCGGCTAACTTCAATGCCGCCACCCTGGACCAAGTCATGTGCCGCAATCTCATCAGTGTCGGCTGGAACGGGTCGATCTACGATTGCGACTTCAATCAAATGCTCGACTTGGCGATCACCGACGGTGCGGGAAAACGCTTGCATATCTCTTCGTTGACGTTGGAGCAGGTTGCGCATCGGGCGGTCACGATAGGCGATCATTGCTATGCCTGCACCGCGGGCGCGGGCAGTAGCTGCGGCGGCGCGCTGGTCTGAGATTCTTTATCACCCCCGCCGGGCTGTTATCTTCGACGGGTTATACTCGCGTCTCGACAAAGCCATCTTGTAGCTAACGACAGTCATGAAAGCAATCAAAAATATATCAATCGTTTTAGTGGTGGCGTTGGTGTTCGTCGGTTTTCTTTTCCTTCCGGTACGCGCGTGGTTCATGGAGTTCGAGAGTTATGTGCGCTCACTGGGAGCCATCGGCCCAGTCCTCGTCGTTTTGGTTTATGTTCTTTGTACGCTTCTTTTTATACCGGGGAGTGCCATCACCATCGGTTCGGGAACGCTGTTCGGCTTGCAGACCGGTTTTGTTGTCGTGGTCCTGGGTGCCAATCTCGGCGCTCTCTGTGCTTTCTTGCTGGCCCTCGCTCCCTCGATCAGGCCATCGGCAAGCAGGGTTTCAAGATGGTTTTGCTCACGCGACTGAGCCCAGTTTTTCCGTTTGTCCTGCTCAATTACTTCTTGGGGCTAACGGCAGTGCGCACCGGTTCCTATGCTTTGGCAAATCTGTTTGGCATGCTGCCGGCGACTTTCCTTTTCGTCTACATCGGTGCCGCCGCGCGTGACGCCATCGCCGGGCAGATCGATGCTTCAGCGAACTTCTATCAGCAAATCCTGAAATACGTCGGGCTGCTGGCGACCGTCGCCGTCGTGGTCATCGTAACGCGGGTCGCGCGCAAGGCGTTGCGCGACGCGGAGCAGGCCCAAGAAGGCAGCGCCGTTACGGCAAAGCCACGCCTCGATCCGAACCACAAACCGACCTCGTTCGATGAGATGATGCTCGTCGATGATGCCCACGATAAGCAGTTGATAGAGAACTGCCATCCGGCGCGCTGGGTCAATCCGACGCCTGTGGGTAAATATAATTTGGTGGTCGTGGGTGCGGGAACGGCGGGATTGGTCAGCGCAGCGGGTGCCGCGGGGCTCGGCGCCAGGGTTGCGCTCATCGAGCGCAATCTTTTGGGCGGCGATTGCCTTAACGTCGGCTGCGTGCCGTCTAAGGGCGTGATCCGCGCGGCGCGCGCGGTCCACGAGGCGCGCAGCGGCGCGCAGTTCGGCGTCCAATTCGACGGTAAGCCCGAAATCGCTTTCGCCACCGCGATGGAGCGTATGCGCAGGCTTCGCGCCGGTATCAGCGGGCACGACTCCGCAGAACGGTTCACCAAGCTCGGTGTGGATGTTTTCATTGGGAACGGACACTTTGTCAGCCCCGATACTGTCGAAGTCGATGGCCGGCGGCTCGGCTTTGATCGCGCGGTGATTGCCGCCGGCGCGCGCGCCGCCGAATTGCCGGTTTCCGGCCTGGCGGAGGCTGGTTACTACACCAATGAAACGATTTTTACGCTGACGGAGCTACCGGCGCGGTTGGTCGTCATCGGCGCCGGACCCCTCGGCTGCGAGCTGGCCCAGAGCTTCCAGCGCTTCGGCAGCCGGGTGACGATGATAACCGACGGCGCGGAGATTCTACCGAAGGAAGACCGCGACGCTGCCGCGATCGTGCGCGCGCAGCTTGAAAAAGACGGAGTGAAAATTATCACCGGCGCAAGGATGGAGCGCGCAGAAAGCAAAAATGGCGCGAAGAGCTTGACGCTAACGGTGGCCGACAAGACGATAGAACTTGCCTGCGATGGGATACTCGTATCGGTTGGCCGCACGCCAAACTTGGAGAATCTTGGGTTGGAAGCTGCTGGTGTTTGTTACGGCATGCGTGGCGTGGACGTCGATGAACGCTTGCGCACCTCGAATGCGCGAATCTACGCCGCCGGCGACGTTTGCTCGCGCTACAAGTTCACTCATGCCGCCGACGCCATGGCGCGCATCGTGATCGCCAACGCGTTCTTTTTCGCCCGGCGGAAGGTCAGCGATCTGATCATTCCCTGGTGCACTTATACGGACCCCGAGATCGCCCACGTCGGTTACTACGAGAAAGATGCGCGCGCCGCCGGTTTCGACGTGGCGACGATCACCGAATCGCTGGGCCACGTCGACCGCGCGATCCTGGACGGCGAAGCCGAAGGCTTCGCCCGCGTTCACTACGACAAGAAAACTGGTAGAATCCTCGGCGGTACCATCGTGGCGCGCCACGCCGGTGAAATGCTTGGAGAGTTGACGCTGGCGATGACTGCGAAGCAAAGCATGAGTGTATTGTCTTCAACGATTCATTCTTATCCGACCCAGGCGGAGGTGCTGCGCAAGATCGGCGACGCCTGTATGCGGACAAAGCTAACGCCGACGGTGAAGAAGGTCATTGAAAAATGGCTCGCCTGGCGAAGGTGAGAAGCAGAAACAATGCGCATATCGGTCATCCTTCCTGTGCTGAACGAAGAGAAGACCATCGGCCCAACGCTGGCGGCTGTAATGGCGCTGCACCCTCATGAGATCGTCGTAGTGGACGGCGGCAGCACGGACCGCACACGCAGGATCAGCGTGGAGGCCGGCGCGAAGGTATTGATGACCGGCCCCGGCCGGGCCCGGCAGATGAATCGCGGCGCCCTGGATGCGAGCGGTGATGTCCTCCTGTTTCTTCACGCCGACACCCGCTTGCCTGCTTCGGCACTTCGAGATATCGCCGCGGCTCTGAACGATGCGCGTTACGTGGGCGGCCGGTTTGATGTCGAGCTGGACAGCGATCGCTGGTTGCTCAATCTGGTCAGCTTCATGATCAGCCTGCGCTCGCGGCTTTCAAAAATCGGCACCGGCGACCAGGCGATCTTCGTGCGCCGGGAAACTTTCGCAGAGCTGGGCGGCTTTCCCGAAATGCCATTGATGGAAGACATCGCGTTTTGCCGCATGCTCAAGCGTATAGGCGACGTCGCCTGCTTGAAAAGCAAAGTGGTGACGTCGGCGCGGCGCTGGGAAACCGATGGCGTGTGGCGCACGATCTTCAAGATGTGGACGCTAAAGCTTCTCTACCTGGCCGGCGTCTCGCCGGCGCGCTTGAAACGATTCTATGCCGACACGCGCTGACGCACTGGGCGTCATGGCCAAGGCGCCGATCGCCGGCGAAGTGAAGACCCGGCTGGTGCCGCCCTTGACCCAAGAACAAGCGGCGGATTTGTACCGCGCGTTGTTGCTCGATCAGCTAGAGCATCTGAGCAGGCTCACCGTTGCGGAGCTCTATCTCGTTTTCGCTCCCAATAGCGCGGCGCCGCTCATGTGGCAGCTCGCCCCGCCCAATTTCTACTGCTTCGCGCAGCGCAGTGGCGATCTCGGCGAACGGATGAACGCCGCTTTCATCGACCTTTGGCAGTTGGGGCACCGCAGTGTCGTGTTGATCGGCAGCGATCTGCCGGCCTTGCCGTTAGGTTTTCTAGAAACCGCCTTCGACCTCCTGGCGACATCGATCCATCAGGTGGTTCTCGGACCGAGCCACGACGGCGGCTACTATCTCGTCGGCATGAATCAACCGACGCCGGAGATATTTCAGGACATGAGGTGGAGCCATGACCAAGTTCTCGCGCAGACTACCGACAAGTTGAGCAAACTCGGCATTCAGCCGGCGTTGCTCCCGGCGTGGTTCGATATCGACTCGGTGGAGGACCTTAAGCAACTGGAGGCCCTGCCTGAGCCGGCGACCCGCAACGCGGTGCAACGGACCCTTAGCTACCTCCAAGGGATCGGGCCGCTCGACCGTTTTAATCAGAGCGACCAATAATTTGCCGATGCGCCCTCCGGTTACAGTTTTGGCATAATTTTCATGAATCAGTATGCTGCTCCCTTGACGATGAAAACCCTCACCCCTCCCCTCTCCCTCTGGGAGAGGGTGAGGGTGAGGGAATCTTCCTGAGTTGATGATCCATTTTCGGAGGAATGCGCGATGCTGCTGACCTGAGCCGATGAAAATGATAAGGGTAGGCTCAGCATTAACCGATATCACCGGGACAATCCGTTGGAGCAGGCAATATCTATGAACCAAGCGATCGACCAACTTTGCGTCAATACCATCCGCATGCTTTGTGTGGATGCGGTCGAAAAGGCGAAATCGGGCCATCCGGGCGCGCCAATGGGCTTGGCGCCGGCGGCCTATGTTTTGTGGACCCGCTTCCTCAAACATAACCCACATAATCCCTCGTGGCTGGATCGCGACCGCTTCGTTCTCTCCGCGGGGCACGGATCGATGCTGCTCTACAGCATGCTCCATCTTACCGGCTACGATCTGCCGTTGGAGCAAATCAAACAGTTTCGCCAGTGGGAAAGCCGAACGCCCGGCCATCCGGAGCGCGGCTTTACTCCTGGCGTCGAGACCACGACGGGACCGCTGGGCCAGGGTTTCGGCAACGGCGTCGGCATGGCCATCGCGGAAGCCCACCTGGCCGCCCGCTATAACCGGCCTGGATTCGAAATCGTCGATCACTTTACTTACGCGATCGTCAGCGACGGCGATTTGATGGAAGGCGTCGCCGCCGAAGCCGCCAGTCTCGCCGGCCATCTGAAATTGGGCAAACTGATCTATCTGTACGACCACAACCTGATTTCGCTCGCCGCCTCCACCGACTTGACGTTCACCGAAGATCGCGCGAAGCGGTTCGAGGCCTATGGCTGGCACACGCAACTGGTGAACAACGGCAACGACCTGGACGCCGTCGACCTAGCGCTGCGCGCGGCGCGCAGCGAGGCCAGGCGGCCTTCGCTTATTTTACTGCGCACGCACATCGGCTACGGATCGCCGGGAAAGCAAGATACCTTTGAAGCCCATGGGGCGCCGCTCGGCGAAGAGGAGGCGAAGCGGACAAAAGAAAATCTGGGCTGGCCGGCGCAGCCGTCGTTTTTTATTCCAGAGGCGGCGTTGGCCCGGTTTAACCAGGGAATCAAGACCGGGCAACGCGCCGAAGCGCAGTGGAACGAAAGATTTTCCGCCTATGCGAAAGCATTTCCCGACCTGGCCCGAGAACTCGAGCAACTCATGCACGGTGAATTGCCCCGAGGATGGGACTCAGGGATACCTGACTTCCCCGCTGACGCAAAAGGCGTGGCCACTCGCACCGCGTCGGGCAAAATTCTCAACGCCATCGCGCCGAAGCTCCCCGGTTTGATCGGCGGCTCCGCCGACTTGAATCCCTCGACGTTCACGGCGCTTTCGAAGCTCGGCGACTTCGAGAGTCCCGAAAGAGACTTCACAAACAGCCAGGGATCAGCGGGCGGCGGCTTGGATTATGCCGGTCGCAACTTGCATTTCGGCGTGCGCGAGCATGGCATGGGCGCGGCCCTCAACGGCATGGCGGCCCACGGGGGGATTATTCCCTTCGGAGCGACCTTTTTGATTTTCTCGGATTACCTGCGCCCGTCGATCCGGCTCGCCGCCCTCATGGAATTGGGGGTGATCTACGTTTTCACGCATGACAGCATCGGTGTCGGCGAAGACGGACCGACGCATCAGCCGATTGAGCAGCTAGCGGCGCTCCGTGCAATTCCGCACCTTGTCGTTATTCGCCCATGCGACGCCAACGAGACCGCAGTGGCATGGCGAGTGGCGATCGAGAGCCGGGACCGGCCTGTCGCGCTGGTGTTATCGAGGCAAAACCTGCCGACGCTCGATCGCGGCCAGTTCGCCGCAGCCGCTGGCCTTCGAAAGGGAGCTTATGTATTAGCCGATGCGCCCGGCGGCAAACCCGATCTGGTACTGATCGGCACGGGATCGGAAGTATCTCTCGTCATCGCGGCAAGGCAAAAGCTTTCTGAGCAAAACATTCAAGCGCGCGTTGTGTCCATGCCAAGCTGGGAGCTGTTCGACGCGCAACCGCGCGAGTATCGCGATATGATTTTGCTGCCGTCGGTGCGGCCGAGACTTGTGGTGGAGGCGGCGCTGCCCCAAGGGTGGCATCGCTATGTTGGCGACGGCGGAGATATCCTCGGCGTGGAGCGTTTTGGCGCGTCGGCGCCCGGTCCGGTGGTCATGGAAAAACTCGGCTTCACCGTGAATAACGTCGTGGAACGCGCCATCGCGCTGTTAAAGACCCCCTCACCTTAATCCTCTCCCCCGCTTCGGGGGAGAGGGAAGGGAGAGGGGGAATGAAATAGAGAGATAGAGTATGCGCATCGCCGTCGGCGCCGATCACGCGGGATACGATTTAAAGCAGATACTGATCGCCTATCTGCGCCATCGCGGCCATGAGGTCATCGACGTCGGGACCGACAGCGACGATCCGGTGGATTATCCCGACTATGCCGAAGCAGTAAGTAAAGTTCTTCTCGACGGCCGCGCCGAGCGAGGCCTGCTCATCTGCGGCAGCGGCGTTGGAACGTCCGTCTCCGCAAACAAGATTCCCGGCATCCGCGCCGGGCTCTGCCACAATACCTATTCCGCGCGCCAAGGGGTCGAACACGACGACATGAATGTCCTGGTGCTCGGCGCCCGCGTCATCGGCGTGGAGCTGGCGCGGGAACTGGTCGATAATTTCCTGGCGGCGCAATTCTGCGGCGAAGAGCGCCACCGCCGCCGTGTGGAAAAAATCAAAGTGCTGGAGCAGCGCTACGGCAAGGCAAAGTAAGGAAAACCGAACATGAACCTTCTAAAGGAGCTATTGGCCCAGGGACAGTCGGTTTGGCTCGACTATATTCGGCGAGACCTCGTTCGCAGCGGCGAGCTCAAGCGCCTGGTCGAAGAGGACGGCATCCGCGGTGTGACCAGCAACCCGACAATCTTCGAGAAAGCCATCGCCGGCAGCACGGACTACGACGACGCGCTCCGTGCAATGCTCGCACAGGACCCGCAGGCCGACGCGGAAAAGCTTTACGAGCCGCTGGCCATCGAGGACATTCAAATGGCAGCGGACGCGCTGCGCTCGGTCTACGACGAGAGCGACGGTGCCGACGGCTTTGTCAGCCTCGAAGTCTCGCCCCATTTGGCCCACGACACCGAGCGCACGATCAGCGAAGCGAAACGGCTGCGCGCGGCGGTGGGACGGCCCAACGTGATGATCAAAGTTCCGGCCACGCCAGCGGGCATTCCGGCCATCGAAGAACTCGTTGCCGCCGGTGTCAGCGTCAACGTCACGCTGATGTTTTCCATGAAGCATTACGAGGCGGTGGCGCGCGCCTACATCAAAGGCGTGGAGCGCTGCGCCGATCCGGCAAAAGTCGCCTCGGTGGCGTCGTTCTTCGTCAGCCGGGTGGATACGATGGCGGACAAGGCGCTGGAAAGTTTGGGCACGGCGCAGGCCCTGTCGCTCCTGGGCAAAGTGGCCATCGCCAATTCGAAAATCGTCTATCAGCGTTTCTTGCAGATCTTTCACGGCGAGGGCTTTGCGGCGCTGCGCCAGCGCGGTGCCAGGGTGCAGCGGCCGCTGTGGGCCAGTACCGGCACCAAGAACCCGAAATACTCCGACGTGCTCTACGTGGAAAATCTCATCGGGCCGGAGACCGTCAACACGCTGCCGCCGGAGACGCTCAACGCGTTTCGCGACCATGGCAAGATCATTGAGGAGGCGGTGCGGGAGAGCCTCGATGAAGCCGCGGCGGTGCTTGGGCGCCTGCGTGCAGTGGGTACCGATCTCGATGCAATCACGGAAAGGCTGCAAGCGGACGGCGTGGCGGCGTTCGCCGCGTCGTTCGATCAGTTGCTGGCTGCGCTGGAAAAAAAGCGCAAGACCATGGCTGGCGTTGAGTTGAACCGCCAGGAGCTTCACCTCGGGAAATACCAGCGGCGCGTGAAGCGGCGGCTCAAAGACTGGGAGGCGGAGCAATTCTCCAGCCGGCTGTGGCAAAAAGATCACAGGCTGTGGTCGTCGGAACCGGTTGCCGAACTCACGGATCGTTTGGGCTGGCTTGATTTGCCTGAGACGATGGAAAAGCGGGTAGCGGACTTGCGGGCCTTCGCGGACAATGCCAAAGCGGACGGCATCAAGCATGTCGTTCTGCTCGGCATGGGCGGGTCGAGCCTGGCGCCGGAGGTGTTTCAAAAAACTTTCGGCAACGCTCCCGGCTATCCTGAGTTGCTTGTGCTCGACAGCACCCACCCGGCCGCGGTGAAGTCCGTCGAGGCGCGGATCGATCCGGCACGCACGCTTTTCCTGATCTCGAGTAAATCGGGGACGACCACGGAGACCAATTCCTTTTTCTACTATTTCTGGGACAAGCTCAAGCAGATAAACGCCGAGCCGGGACAGCACTTCGTTGCCATCACCGATCCGGGGACGGCGCTGGAGAATCTCGCCGCCGAGAGAAAATTCCGCGCGACGTTCAACGCGCCGGAAGAGGTCGGCGGGCGCTATTCCGCGCTCACGGTCTTCGGCCTGCTGCCGGCGGCGTTGATCGGCGTCGGCGTCGGTGAAGTGCTCGCCCGGGCGCGGGCGATGAGCCAAGCATGCGGCGCTGCCGCGGCCGGCAATCCCGGTTTGATCCTAGGCGCTGCCTTGGGCGAGCTGGCGCTGGCGAAGCGGGACAAGGTCACATTCCTTTGTTCGCCGTCGCTGGCGACGTTGCCAACATGGGTCGAGCAATTGATCGCCGAGAGCACCGGCAAGGATCGCCGGGG
>JACPFE010000554.1 GCA_016183145.1 Deltaproteobacteria bacterium
CGATCGTCCCTCCTTTCCAATTACACCTGTCCAAATCCTTAGTGGGCGCGAGACAGCCTCCGCACCTTCACCTTCACACAGGCATCCAGCGCAGACGACAAGGTATCCAAGCGGTCGACGGTATATTCAAGCAGGCTGTTGAAATGGCCCCCTTGCCCACGAGCACTGTCATTGGAGGTGACCCAGCGTCCGAGAATAGCGGGAACGGCTAAACATTCCGGATGGATTCCCTCGGTCAGCCGAGCGACGGCTCGGAATTTTTTCCCGCTCGGCGTTTCTAGTTCGATCTCGTCTCCTTCCTCGATCCCCTTGCCTCTCCCCGTCGCCGCGTTCATCCCGACGGTGAAGACCTTGCCACTGCGGTGAGCTAGCTCAACGAGCCATGGGGTCTCACTGGTGATCGTCAGCGTCAGGAAAGGCACTTTCTGGTTGACCACAAAAAGGTCGTACTCCGCCGGGCTCTCAGAATGGGCCGGACAGGGACGCCATTCCATCAGTGGAATATAGTCTGAAGTATCCCAGGGAATGTTGTGCTTCTCGGTGAACTGTTTGACATCTTCTCCTGCCCCGATGAAGTGCTCCAGGTAGAGTGGAACTCGGCCCTTGTGGAAAACGCGAGGATAGCTCTGCTGCGCTGTCCGCTTCCCGAGTTTGCAGTAACCGTGCTCCTGGAAATAGTTAAGTCCGTGTTCCTGCCCGCAGTAGGATTTGAGCCACCGATCGCAGATCTCCTCCCAGGTGTACTTTCGCGACGGATCGAGGCGAAAGTCAACTTCGAGGTGCGCGGCGGCATTAAAAGCGGTGTGCAGGTCAGGCAGCAGATCCAGTCTTTCTGCCGCTTCCAGGAGAACTTCCATCCAGTAGCGCGCCTGCCCCATGGGTTTGACCACGGGCTGCTGGAAGTTGAAGCACCAGTCGTCGTCGGGCAAGGGCGCATTGTTGTAGTGAATGTACGGATTGAAAACGACGGGCACTAATCTTTCGAGCGCGTGAGAATCAGGCAATAGGAGGTCGGCGAACTCGGTCGTCTCATTATGGTGATCGGCGAAGGAAACCATGAACGGGACCCGCTTGAGCGCCTCGCCCATCACTTCCGGATCTCCGGCTGTGGCCATTAAATTGGTCCGGCACTGGATGAAAACTTCAGGCCCGTAGGTCAGCCCAAACTTCTCGGGATAAAGCACGCCCAGCCAGAGCATGGTCCGCGCGTAAACCGACACCGGAAAGGGCTCCACCAGTTCAAGGCTTTCAGGCTGTTTCACTTTGCGCGGCGGCACCGGCGACATGTGGGTATTGGTATAGGGATTCCCCGCAACGAGCAGGCCATCGCGCCCTTCTTTTGGCCCCCAATTGGGTCCTGCAGCGGAGGAGTTGATCAAACCGCCGGGCACATCGACCGCGCCCAAGAGCACATTGATGTGGGCGATGCTCATGCCGTTGAGCATGCCATGCTTGTGCGCCGAAATACCCCGATACCAGCAGGCGGCCGCCGGGCGAAAGGGAAATTCGTGCCCCTCTAAATTAATCGTGGAGCCCAAGCGCGCGGCCTCCACCAGCTCACTGGCTACACGCCTGATCGTTGCTGCCGGGATCGTCGTGATCTCGGCGGCTTTCTCCGGGGCATAGGAGCGCAGATGTTCTTTGAAGAGCTGGAAGGCGGGCGTCGCCTTTACACCTTCGAGCTGGAAGCTCCCCTCAAGGGCGGCATCCTTGGGGTCGACGGCGCCTAAAGCACCGGCCCGCCCGTTGAGCGCATCCCATATCATTGGAGTGCCGTCCTTTGGGTCCCGAAGGTAGTGTCCATCGGGACGGACGAGATATGTGCTGTTGGTGTACTGCTTCAGGTAAGCCGCGTCATAGCGCCCCAACTCGTTCACCAGCACGTTCATCAAAGAAAGCGCGAAGGCGGTATCGGTGCCGGGGCGGATAGGAATCCACTCGTCGGCCTTCGAGGCTGCATGGGAACAGACAGGGTCCACTACGACCAATTTCATCCCGCGCATCCGAGCCTTTGCCATCTCCCGCGCGAGACCCATCGCGTTTTGTTGCGCGACGAAACCATGGGAGCTGCCGAATATCAGCAGGTAGTTGCACAACCCGAGATCGGGGTGAACATCGTTGGAGCCGGTGATTGTGAAGGCAACGGGATGCACGCCGTTGCCACAGAAGAAACCGGCGGCGGTATTGGTGACGTTCGGGCTGCCGAAAGCCGCCATGAAGGCGCGCAATAAAAAATAGGAACTCCGGTCAAACGTGGCCGCAACCAAGGTGCGGGGATCCTTCAAGCGCGCCGCGCGCAGCTTCTCCACAAACAGATTCATGGCCTCGTCCCATGAGATCTGCTTCCACTTGGGATCCACGCCGATTCCCTTCTGAGGATTGGTGCGCAGGAAAGGGGTCGTGATCCGATGAGCATTATAAAGGTTCATCAGGCCCGCGTTCCCTTTAGCGCAGGTCTTACCGTAGTTGGGCGGAGCCTCCGGGATTCCCTCGATCTTCACCACCACGCCGTTGACCCGATGCACCCGAATGGCGCAGACGTTGTAGCACATGTCACAGGCCGTGGGGACCCATACGTCTTCCCATATTTCGCCTGCCGCTTGCCTATCCAGCATAGCTCCCCCTCCGTTAAAGGGACTTGCGCTGCTTAATTCAGCCACCCATCAATGGCGGCCCCAGAACCACGATCTCTACCTGGCTTTGCGAACCGTCGCTGAGTTTGGCCTGGAGTCCTCCCTCGGTCATGGCGTTGCGTCCGTTGATGAGGACCGATGCATGGGCGGCCAGCTCGCCATTCTCCAGCAGACGTTCCCCCAGTTCTTGGCCATAACGGGCCACCAGCTTCTCGATCAAGCCGCCCAGCGTAGTCTCTTCCGGCACCACAACCGCCTCCTCGCGCCGCCCCACGAGACGCTGGATGAGACCGACAAATGTTATTTTCACCTCAACCACAGGGAGCAATGTGAAACATACCACTACTCTAAGCCCAAGAACAAATCGGTAACGATCCAGACAATTATAAACCATCTCGGGTTGGGCCGACCTGAAGACGCGCCGCGCGCAGCGGCTGGGCAAAAATCATCTTGAGCCGGCGATGTTGACATAGAAGGCCCTCACCGGTACCGTTGCGAAAAAAGTAGCCCGTTCGATCCGCATAGCCGCGAAATTCGGTTGGCGCCGGGAGGGGATCGTTTTATGCTACCCGAGTTTGAACTTTTTGAGCCGCGCGATCTGCAAGAAGCGGTCGCCCTACTTACCGAGCTGGGTAAGAGGGCACGTCCTTTGGCGGGCGGCACCGACCTCATCGTTGAGATGCGTGAGGGGCGCACAAGGCCCGAGTATCTGGTCGATATCAAGGGACTCGAAGAGCTCAAGGGGGTGACGGTTTCCGGCGGTCTGATCGTCATCGGCGCCCTCGCCACGCTTCGCGTTCTCGAGCGTTCCGCCATAATCCGGGAAAGACTACCCATCCTGTATGATGCGGTGAGCCAAATGGGCTCGGTGCAGATCCGCAGTCGCGGCACGATCGGCGGTAATCTGTGCAATGCGCATGCGTCTGCCGACGGCACAGCGGCCCTTCTGGCGTCGGGCGCGCGCTTGCGGCTCCTGGGGCCGAAGGGCAGCCGGGAAATTGCGCTTGAGGATTTCTTCTCGAGTACCCACAAAACGGTCTTGAACGCCGGTGAGGTGCTCACTCATATCCATCTGTCGACTGGCTCCCCTGGAACCGGGGGCGCCTATTCCAAATACACCGTTCGTAAAGCGATGGAGCCTGCTCTCGTCGGCGTCGGCGTGTTTCTACATACTGAGCAAGACGGCGCCGTCTGCCGCGCTGCCCGCATTGCGCTTGCTACCACCGGACCGAGGCCCGAGCGCGCCGTGCGCGCCGAGGAAACGCTCAGAGGGCAACGGTTGAGCGAAGAGCTTTTCACGCGGGCTGGCGAAGCGGCGGCCGGGGAAGCAAACGTCGGCAGCAATTGGCGAACGCCGGAAGACTACGCGCGACACCTGATCAAAGTCTTGCTGCCGGAGGTTGCCCGGCGAGCCTGGGAAAGGGCCCGCCATGAAGGGAGGAACATCTCTTGAAAGAGAGAAGCGTTACGCTCAGGATCAACGGCGAGATTCATGTCTTCAATCACGTGTCCGTCCGCAAGACTCTGGTTCAACTCATTCGGGATGAAGCCGGTTTGACGGGTACCAAGGAGGGCTGCGGCGAGGGAGACTGCGGCGCCTGCAC
>JACPFE010000555.1 GCA_016183145.1 Deltaproteobacteria bacterium
ACCATTTCGACTGGGACAGGTGCCGCGGCGACATCAACCAATCTGCAGGGGATCTTAACTATGCGCAGTGAACAGATGGGCTGGGGCCAGATTGCCCAGAAACTCGGCTTCAAACTTGGGCCGGTCATCAGCGGCATGAAAAATGCCAATCAAAGTATGACCACTGCTACTGCGTCGAACGGGAGTGGCGCCACGACCGCCAGCGGACAGTCCTCCGGCTCGTCTGAAAGCGGTATTGTGAGCGGCAGCGGCAAGTCCAACGTTGGAAATGGCCATGTTAACAGTGGTAAATCCGGCTCCAATAACGGAATTGTCTCAGGCTCCGGCAGACCGGTGACTGGCTCTGGACATGCCTATGGGCGCGGCATCGTGACTGGCTCTGGTGACGCCGGGGGGGCGAGTGGGGTCGTGAGCGCGAGCAGTCGTGGAAATTCCGGGCAGGCCAAAGGACTTAGCAAGTAGTCATAATCGGGAGAGGTCAGATGAATGAAGCGAGGAGTGTCGTGTTAACACAGAAAGCCAGATCGGCTCTATTTTTCCTCTCCCTTGCGGCTAGTTGCCTCGTCAGTACTGCGGCCGCGCTGGCGCTGGCCGATAAGGCCAGACCAGCTTTTTTTCTTCCTGAAGAACGCCGGATCATTCGCGAGTATTATCAAAGCAGTTCGACAGCCGGTCTTCCCCCTGGTCTCGCGAAACGAGGCGGGAAGCTTCCTCCTGGCCTTCAGAAACATCTACAGAAAAACGGGACGCTTCCCCCTGGTCTACAGAAGAAGCTGCAGCCAATTCCGGTGGAACTCGGCCGCCGGCTTCAACCGATCCCGGAAATCTGGGAGCGCGTTATTATCGGGCGGGATGTGATCTTACTTGACCGGCGGACGAATCGAATCCTGGATATCATTGAAAACGTCATCGGCCTGATTACAGGCCAATAACCTTAGCCTGCCACCGTTCGAGGCACCGACCCCCGTAAGGAGTTCGCTAGTCCACCACGAGTAGTTTACCGTCGCGGTGCTCGACCGTTTTGCCGGTGAGTTCCATTCCCGCTTGTGTCGCGAGGACAAAAGCGTTGCCCAAAGATTCCGGCCCGGGCAGACGTTTGCGCGCTTCTTCGGGCGCGTCTTCCGTCGCGATGGCTTGCCTCGGGCTGAAAGCGACGACGCAGATGTTCCATTCGCGCTCTTCCTCGGCGACAAACTTGGTGAAGGTACGGATGGCGTCTTTGCTGACGACGTAAGGGGAGGCGCCGTGGTTTTCCGGCCGGCCGCCGCCCCAGAGATTGACGATGTTGCCGGAGCGCTGCTCCTCCATGAACGGCACGACATATTTGGTGCAGAGGAAAGTGCCGCCGAGGTTCGTCTGGATGACGCTGTCCCAAAAATCTTTGCTCAGGAAGCGCACCCTCGGCCAGCGCGGGATGCCCCAATTAAAATGGGGCACGACGCCGGCGTCGTTGATCAGCGCGTCGATCTGGCCGAAGCGATCGACGACTTCATGGACCATGCGGCGCACGTCCTTTTCATCGCGTACGTCCGTCGGGATGGCGAGGACCTCCGCTTTGAGAGCCTGGAGCTCGCCAAAGGTCTTGCGCATCCGCTCCACATCCGTGTCGGCAAGTACGACTCTAGCTCCCGCTTTTACCAAAGTATGCGCCGCGTGGCGCCCGATGCCCTTGGCGGCGCCGGTAACAATGACAACTCTGCCATTGATCATGTTTTGGTTCTCCTCGCGGACAAATGTTGAGTTCGCAGTTCATAGTTGCTCGTTTCTGGTTTTCGGTCAACTGGGAACTTGAAACTGATTATTAGCCCGCGGTTTCTTCCATGTTGAAGCCAATAGCACTGTAAGTGCCGTCGCAGCTAGTGTAGTGTCTCGTAAGTCGGGATACTTATGTATTCGTCATTCCGGCCACGCTGGCGACAGCTAGCGCGAGCCGGAATCCAGGCTTCGAAGGACCGCTGGATTCCCGCTTTCGCGGGAATGACGACAGAGCGCCGCCCTATTATGTGACTGGATTTTTGAGACGGTACACTAGGTACAGGATCCCGCAGCGGCGCAATTGACTCTCCTCCCTCTTCAAGCCGCATGGTAAGTCGTGCTAATCTTCTAATTACCGCTATGCAGTCGCACTCGTCAATGCTCGTCGACCTCCGCTCTCGTTTCGCCCGGTTCGTTTTATGTCTGGTGGTTCTCGGCGGACTAAGCGCCTGGGCCTTCGAGACGCCTAGCTTACTCCCCTCCGCCGCCGACGCGATCACGAAACATGTTAGATTTCTTGCTTCAAACGAACTCACCGGCCGCGGCGTCGATACCCCCGGCATCAAACTGGCGCGCGACTATATCGCCCGAGAGTTTGCCTCCTATGGGCTACGCCCCGGCGGCGACAATGGGACCTACTTTCAAAGCTTCGAGGTTGCCACCGGTGTGACGGTCAAGCAACCGACGTTGCTTAACTTGGGCGGCGACACTCTTTTGGCTTTGAATGAACAATGGACTCCGCTCGGTTCATCGGCTTCCGGTAGCGTCGCAGCGGATGTCGTTTTCGCGGGTTACGGAATTACGGCTAAAGATTACGGCTACGACGACTACGCAGGCATCGATGTCAAGGGCAAGATCGTTTTGGTGCTGCGCTACGAACCGCCGCCGAAGGACGATAAGAGTCCGTTTCGCAAGCATCCGGATTATTCAATCCACGCCGCGCTGCGCGCCAAGGCGAACAACGCCCGCGACCACGGCGCAGCAGGCATGATTTTGGTCGATCTTCATCAGTCCGGCGATGGGCGAAAAGAACTGATCTCGACGAGAAGCAGTCTGTGGCGCGGCGGCGAAGGCCTGGTCGCGGCCCAGGTGAGACGCGGTGTCATCGAAGCCTGGCTGGAGACCAAGGGCATATCACTCACGGCCTCGAAAGAGAAAATTGACCGGGAAGAAAAGCCGGCGGCGATCGTGTTGCCTGGTGCCCGAATCGCGCTGCAAGTGACCCTGGAAGAGGTCCGCCGGCGAACCGAGAACGTCGTAGGAATCCTTCCCGGAGCCGACGCCGCCTTGAAGGATCAAAACATCGTGATCGGCGCGCATTACGACCACCTGGGCTTCGGCCATTTCGGCACGCTCGATTCCAGCACCGAGGGGCAAATCCATCATGGCGCCGACGACAACGGCTCGGGGACCGCCGCGCTCCTGCGGCTCGCGGAGATGCTGGCGCGCTCAGGCGCCAAGCCTGCCAGGACCATCGTGTTCACTGCATTTTCGGGCGAAGAGTCGGGGCTGGTCGGCTCCCGTCACTACGTTAACCAGCCGCCAATCCCGCTGGCGTCAACTGTCGCGATGCTCAACCTCGACATGATCGGACGGCTGCGGGACAATCGCGTGACGGTTTTTGGTGCCCGATCGGCCCAACAGCTCAGTGCGATGGTTTTACAGGAGGGGCGCAATCTCGGCCTTGAGATCACCGAGTCGGACGGCGTGGGACGAAGCGACCACATGTCTTTCTACAATAAAAAAATCCCGGCGCTCCATTTTTTTACCGGCAACCATTCCGACTACCACCGCCCTAGCGACACCTGGGAGAAACTCAACACCGACGGTATCGCAAAAGTAGTGGCGCTTGTTTCGGCCACTGCGCAACGGATCGCGCTGATGGGAGAGCCGTTGAATTTTGTGAGTTTGCCTTCGCGCCCGCCGGGTGACGAGGGAAGGCCGGGACAGGGATACGGCGCTTATCTCGGCAGCATCCCCGATTTTGGTGACAACTCGGAGGGCGTGCGGTTGGCAGGGGTCACCGAGGGCAGCCCCGCGGCACTGGCTGGCCTTCGTGAGGGTGACCTCATCATTCGCTTCGCCGGCAATAAAGTGCAAAGCTTAGATGACCTCGCGGCCTATCTGCGCGGCAAAATGCCGGGAGAAGAAGTCGAGATCGTCGTGCTTAGATCCGGCAGCCCGGTCACCTTCAAAGCAACCCTGCGCTCGCGCGGCTAAAGCTTGCGATCTCCCGACGTAAGTCGCCACCGAGCGACGGTTTCGGCGCCTTTTTAAGCGGCAAAAGAATCCCATTTCCCGCCAAATTGCGAAAAAAATGCTCGCAGGCACCCTGAGCATGTGCTAAACTAATTGCAGTTGATGGAGGATAGTCGCTGATGATCAAGCTTTATACCTTCCCACTTTCGACCAACTCAAGAAAAGTCAGAATCGCCTTGCTGGAAAAGGGCTTGGAGTTTGAGCGGATCAACGTCGACCTGTCGAAAAGAGAACAAAAGCAGCCCGAATATCTCAAGATTCATCCCTTCGGGCAGGTGCCGGCTTTGGACGATGAGGGGTTTATCGTGTACGACTCTACGATAATCAATGAGTATCTCGAAGACGAGTATCCCTATCCTCCGCTTATGCCCAAGGATTCCGAGGGCCGGGCGCGCGCCCGGATGATGGAAGACTTTCGCGATACCCACTTCAATCCGCCGTGCGTGAAGATTATTTATGAGATGAGAAAGCCGGAAGGGGAGCGAGTCGCCGACGTGATCGCAACCGCCAAGGCGGATATCAATAAATGCTTCGACCGGATCGAGGGAGCGCTGCAAGGCAAAGAGTACCTCGCCGGCTCTTTCAGTCTCGCCGACATCGCCTTCATGGCCAATTTCGACCTACTGGACCGTTTTCAAATTGCCGTGGACCCCAAATACGCAAACACAATTGCATGGATCGCTCGCCTCAAGGCGCGGCCGAGTTTCGCGGCGTCCGCCAGTTAGGACCAAAACCAAAGATTGCGGACGGAAGATCGAGGATGGCAGATCGATCATCGATTCTCGATCCTCAATCCTCCAAAGTGTCCGTCCTCCTCGCCTGGCTCGTACATCTCTACACGGCTCTCGGCGCGGTCGTCGCTTTCGTCAGTATTCTTCTCATTGGACAATCGAGATTTCAGGAAGCCTTCTTGCTGATGTTCCTGGCGGTCGTCATCGACGCCACCGACGGTACCCTGGCGCGCGCGGCCCGCGTCAAGGAGATCATTCCCTGGTTCGACGGCGACCGGCTCGAAGACATCGTCGACTACGCAAACTATGTGATCGTTCCTTGTCTACTCATCTTTCGGGCCGACTTGCTGCCGGCGCCGGACGCGCTCTGGCTCGCAGCTTTGCCGTTGGTCGCCAGCGCCTACGGCTTCTGTCAGAAGGAGGCCAAAACGGCGGATCATTTTTTTCTCGGCTTTCCCTCTTACTGGAATATCCTGGCCTTCTACCTCTACGTGCTCAAGACCCCGCTCTGGGTCAATGCCTTTAGCATCATTGTTTTTTCTCTTTTGGTGTTCGTTCCCATTAAGTACGTCTACCCGAGCCGGAGTCCCTATCTCAGGAATTTCACCAACGTCTTTGCGGCGGCGTGGGGCGCGCTGCTGTTGTGGGTGATTTATAGCTTGCCAGAATCGATGCCGAGTGTAGTGTTTGTCTCAATTCTCTTTCCGGCATATTATGCGTCGCTGTCGCTTAAGCTCGAAGTTAAGCGATTGAGATCGCAATAACGCAATCCTCGGCAGGATGGCGAATACAATAACGCCGTGGCCGAATACGAGTGATGCTGGCAATGATTTATCTTCGCTCATTGTGGCTAAGCGCCGTGAGCTACGGCCGAACAGATCGTTGTCGGCGTTGTCTTACTGCGATGGCTTTTTGGCTTGGAGTGTTAGCGGTTTGCCCTCCCTCGGGCCGCGCCGATCGACTGGTGCTGATTTCGCCTCATTGGGAGGGGATCAGATATGAATTCGAGAGAGCCTTTAAGGCGCACTATCACCGTGAGACTGGCCGGGCTGTAGACTTCGAATGGATGGATGTGGGCGGCACATCGGAAACGCTTCGCTTCATCCGGTCGGAATTCCAAAACAAACCAAAGGGGATAGGTATCGATATCTTCTTTGGCGGAGGGCTCGACCCCTATCTGGTTCTAAAAGAAGCGAATCTCCTTGAATCGTACGCCTTACCCAGACCGCTCCTTGAAAAGATTCCGCCGCGATTGGCTGGGGTCCCCTTATTCGATCCGGATCATAGCTGGTATGGCGCTACCCTGTCGAGCTTTGGCATTATCTACAATAAGGTCGTGCTAAACCTTACTAAGCTGCCTGTTATCACAACGTGGGACGGTTTAGCATCGCCGCAAGCATTCGGTTGGGTGGGATCTTCGGACCCCCGTAAGAGCGGCAGTGTTCACATGGCCTACGAAATTATCCTTCAGGCCTATGGGTGGGAGAAAGGCTGGCGGATCATTACGGGATTAGGGGCCAATGTGCGCAACTTCACGAATTCGGCGAGCCAAGTTCCGAAAGACGTGGCCATCGGAGAGGTCGCCTACGGTTTGGCGATCGATTTCTACGCCTGGGCTCAAGTCAACGAAGCAGGGGCTGACAAGATCGGCTTCGTCATGCCCGACAATCTGACGATCATCACTCCCGATTGCATGGGAATCTTGAAGGGGGCGCCCAATCGAGAAGTTGCCAAGGCCTTTGTCCGCTTTGTGATGTCTACGGAAGGTCAAAAGCTGTGGCTGTTGGCTAAAAAAACGGCCGACGGCCCCGAGCGTTTTGAACTGAACCGCTTCAGTGTTCTGCCTTCCCTTTATGAGCTTTCGCCCCAGACCACCGCGGTCAAGCTCAATCCATTTACATGGCAATCAGACTTTGCCTTTGACCCACAGGTAGGTTCCCAGCGTTGGTCGATCGTCAATGACTTGATCGGCGCCTTGGTTATCGACCAAAAGCAGCTCCTGACCCAGGCGTGGAAGGAAGCCCTGGCTGGCGGTTTGACCGAGGAGGAGTGGCAGAGACTGGCGGCTATGCCCATCTCCGAGGACGAGGCGATGGCACTGGCGAAGACGAAGTGGCAAGATCCCGTGTTTCGCAATCAGAAACTCAACGAGTGGTCTCAATTTGCTCGGAGTAAATACCTGTTGGGCGTCAAGGCGCCCATAATACCCTCAGAGTGGTACAGCCTGTCGGCTTTTGCTTTTATCGCGTTCGGCTTGGTAGTTTACAGCTGGAAAAAAAAAGGCTGAAGGGCGGGGGCTTATCTCATGGTTAGCGTAAAATTTGCCTCCGTCACCAAAGTCCTCGGACAATCCAGGGCCATCGACAACCTGACGTTGGACGTAGGAGCTGGAGAGCTGTTTTTTCTCTTAGGGCCGTCCGGATGCGGCAAAACAACTGCGCTCCGTTTGGTCGCCGGGTTTTATACTCCAGACGAAGGCAGAATCTTCTTTAACGGCCACGACCAGACCCGGGTACCGCCTCACAAACGCAGCACCGGGATGGTATTTCAAAACTATGCGCTGTGGCCCCATATGGACGTCCGGCATAACATCGCGTACGGACTTAAGATGCGCCGTGTGTCCGAAGCCGAAAGGGAAAAGCGAGTCAATCGCGCTCTGGAGATCGTCCAGATGCAGGCCTACGCGGAACGCATGCCGAATCAGCTTTCCGGGGGCCAGCAGCAACGAGTCGCGTTGGCCCGGGCCTTGGTCATCGAGCCGGACGTCGTCTTGTTGGATGAGCCGTTGTCCAATCTCGACGCCAAGCTGCGAGTGGAGATGCGGGCGCAGATCAAAGAGATTCACCGACAAATTGGGCGCACTATGATTTATGTCACCCACGATCAAGCCGAGGCCTTGTCCATGGCCGATCGCATCGCCGTTATGCGCCGTGGTCAACTCGTTCAAGTTGGAACTCCCCATGAGCTTTACACGCGCCCCGAG
>JACPFE010000556.1 GCA_016183145.1 Deltaproteobacteria bacterium
CAGCTCGAAATACCAGTCATGATCGATATAAAACTGCATGCGCCGAGTCAGCGTCGGATAGGGCTCTTTTTTTGCCGTGTGCCAGGTGAGCGGCACCAGCGGCTCGCCCACTTCGATGTCGCAGGCGTTACCGATGGAACGCATCGCCGTCCCCAGCCCCGTATAGGCGGCAAAGCCTCTTTCCCTGACCTCCTCCCAGCCAATCTGCTCGACGTTGCCGGTGTTGAGAAAGGCGTCCCGGGCCACCCCCTCCTCGTCGTCCTCGGCGTAGAGACCGCCGCAGGTGACGCTTTCCTCCAGTCGATCGAACCTTCGCTCCTTGCCGTCCTTATCCTTATATACCTCCGCGCCCCGCGCCCGCGCCCGCTCGGCGAACTTCCGCGCCATCAACACGAACAGCGTCCACTCGCTGAGCGAATCGTAGAGCGGCTCGGTGGCCTTGTTGCTGATATGCATGAAGGGCGATTGCGTGCAGGCCCACAGGTTGGTCGAGGTCCGTTCATACCAGCCGCAGGCCGGCAAGATGTAATCCGAGTAAAGCCCGGTTGCGCTCATGCGCCAGTCCACGGTAACGATCATCTGCAATTTCGGCAGCAGCGTGTTGATCAGTTGCTTGGTCGCCCGGCCGCGCCGAAACAGATTGCCGCCGACCTGAAAGAGCACGCGGGGCGATTTTCCCACCGCCGGAGTTATCTTTTGCCAACCCTTCGCCAAAGCCTCTTTGAAGTAATCGCCGACGGGCCGCTTTAAATAGCCGTCCCAACTGTTGTAGCGCTCGCTCAATTCCAAGAGACCGCCGTGGACCAGGTGCGTTAGGCTGGTGCCGCAGATCCCGCCGGAGGCGACGATCTGCTTGGCGTACTCGTAGAGAATCATCTCGGTGGTGTAGCCGTCCTCTTTCCAGGCCGAATAACGGGGGTCGTTGGACGCCGCCGATTGCAGCATTTGATGGCCGCGGCGCTCCAGGGCGCCAAGCGCGGTGTCGGGGTGCAGCGCCGGGAAGGCGCTGAACGACGCGCCTTTTCTGCCGATATGGCCGCATAAGGCGAACAGCAAAAGAATCGCCCGCTCGATCAGGTCGCCGTGGTAAAATTTTCCCCAGTTGCCCGCCGAGACATTGACCACGCCCCGGGCCGTGGCGATCTCGCGCGCCAGCCGTTCGATGAGCGCGGGTGGCACTCCGGTAATCGCCGCCGCCTTTTCAGGCGTAAATTTGTCATCGAGCCATTGGCTGAGGAGCGCGAAGACAGGACGCACCTTGATGGTCTCGAAAAGCGCGCGTACCTCATAGACTCCATCGAGAGCCGGCGCCAGGCCGTTGAGGGCCAAACTCTTGCGCGGAGCTTCCACCACCCGCGCAGAAATCTCATCGTAAAAATAGAAAATATCTTCCCGGCCGCCGGACTTGAGATCTTTTTCACGCAGGAACTTGCCGCTGTCTTCCCGCACCAAGAGCGGCAGGTCGGTTTGTTCGCGGACGAAATCCTCCCGGTAGAGTTTTTCCCTGACGATTATCTGCGCCACCGCCAACGCCAGAGCGGCATCTGTGCCGATGTTCACCGGCACCCAGAGATCGGCGTGGAGCGCCGAAGCGTTGTAGTCCGGCGAGATCGAGATGACGCGCCGGCCGTTGTAGCGCGCCTCGGCGAGATAATGAAAATTGGGGATATTCGTGTAAGCGGGATTCGCGCCCCAGACGAGAATCGTATCGGCGTGAAACCAGTTGTCGGCCGAATCGGCGAACATGATTTTGCCGAGCGTGATCCCGACTCCCTGATGGTCGTCGCCGATCTCCCCGTTTACGCTCGGATGAGGCATGCCGAGCGCCTCGAAGAAGCCGTTGGGCCCCATCCCTTCGCTCCCCTGGCTATGGACGCGAGTGCCGCCGGCGTTCAAAACGACCTCGGGGCCGTCGGTTATGAGAACGTCGATCACGCCGTCGGCGATCTCGGTGAGCGCTTGATCCCAACTCACCCGCTGCCAGCGCCCCTGGCCGCGCTCGCCCACGCGCTTGAGCGGATATTTAATCCGAGTGGGATCGTACATCCGCTGGGCATAGCAGACGCCCTTCTGACAGCCGCGCGGATTGGGGTCCGGCACCGATGCGTCATTCGGCGGCGGGTAATTTCCCACCTGCTCCTCCCGCAGGACGATGCCATCTTTGACGTAGAGGTTGAAATTACAGGCGCGCTGGTACCAGCAGTTGGTCGGGTGGGAGGACTTGACCACCCGATCCCAAGCCCAGGAGCTGCGGTGGAATTTTTCCCGTGAGTATGGATCCGCGCCGATTTGGTTCGCCGGCTTTTGTGCCAGCGCTTCCAGTGCCAATTGCAGAGTGGTCATTGCGTTTCACTTCGCCTGAATCGATCAAGGTCGCCCCAGACTCTGTATGTCTGCGGCGAAAAAGAATTCGGACATCTCACCGCGGAGACGCGGAGGGCGCAGAGTAAAGAGTTTTGGATCAAAAAATATTCCGACCTCTGCGACCTCCGTGCCTCTGTGGTGAACTCTATCTTTTCTTCTTTGGTTGCGGCTTCGCCGGGCTGGCCTTTATTTACCCAACAGATTCCTTAGCCGCGCAACAACATCAGGCGGCTGGGCGATCA
>JACPFE010000066.1 GCA_016183145.1 Deltaproteobacteria bacterium
ATGAAATTCGAGTTCATCATCAATCTGAAAGCCGCCAAACAGATCGGCGTGACGGTTGAGCCGAATGTGCTGGTGCGGGCGGGCCGGGTCATAAGATAACATGGTTCGACGTTGCTCACCACAGGTTTTGGATTTTCGATTGGAGAAAAAAACACATGCATAAAACATTGCTGAATCTATTTTTGAATGCTTGGTCCGATAATCCAAAAGCGGCCCCGCGGACGAAAAGCGGCCCCGCGGACTAAAATCGCTAGGCGCGCTTCAGGCGAAGTGAAAGTCGGTCACCAGGATTCCCGCTTCAGGCTGAGGCTGATTCGTCCTACTATCTCCAGTTCTCCACAGGTAAGCCGGGTACGCGCGGGAACTCGCGTTCGTTGTTGGTTACTAACGTCACCCCTAGGCTCAACGCGTGCGCCGCGATGAGCATGTCCATCGAGCCTATCGGTAAGCCTCTTTTTTCTAACGCGGCCCTGATTTTGCCATAGGCCGCGGTTGCTTTTCGATCGAACGCGGCGACCTCGAGAGGCGAAATAAACTGTTCGAGGGCTTCTCGGTTTTGCTTTGGTTGTTGGCTCTTGGCGCCGCCATATTCCAACTCAGCGAGAGTGATCGTCGAAATCCCGATATCCCTGACCGCGAAGGACGTAAACAGACCAAGCACAAACTGAGGACGCCGTTTGATGATGTAGATTCAAGCATTGGTGTCGAGCATCGCTCTCATGGGAACGCTCGGTTTCGTTTTTGAAGTCGGCGCTGTTTTCGTCCGTGCTCCATAAAGTCGCCGGTGAACTTTTCGAGACTTCTAAACATCGCGATCCATGATGTCTTCTTGGGTCGAAGAAGTACGGTCGTTCCCTTTTTGAGTATTTCGACTTCACTGCCTTCAAGCTGGAATTCTTTAGGAATTCGTACAGCTTGGCTGTTGCCGCTACGAAATATCTTGGCAGTCTTCATTGTCGACCTCAGTGTATACACTTGGATATACGCCAACGGTAGACTATTGTAAATTCTAGATCAACCGGCTGAAACAAATGGAGCTTGAAGAAACGAACCGCGGTTTCAACGATCTTTTTGGCGATCGCGGTGCAAGGCCTTTATAGGAGCGGAACATGATCGTGAAACGTATGACAATCCCGGCGCTAACCTTGTTGTTATCAGTCTTCCTGCGGACCATCGACGCCGCGGAAAAGCTCATTGCGGACTATGGCGGTCACGCGGGTTTTCAAAGCGCCATGTGGGTAGCGAAGGATCTAAAGATCTTCGAAAAGCACGGGCTAGACGTCGAGGTCATCATGATCACCGGTAGCGCGCGATCGGTCGCGGCTTTGTTCGGCGGCAGCACGCAGTTTGCCACCGGATCGGCGACCGGACCGCTGGCCGCGGCCGTGCGGGGCACGGACATCAAGATCATTGCGGCGTCGTATAATAAGTTTCCTTACGCCTTTGTCGTCAAGCCGGACATTCGCACGCCCAACGATTTGCGGGGCAAGAAAATCAATATCCTCAACTTCGGCGGCTCCAACGATCTCGCGCTGCAATTGGCGCTGAAAGAGTGGGGCATGAAACCCTCGGACGTCCAGACGATCATCGGCGGTGATTCGCCGACGCGGCTGGGCGCGCTCATGGCGGGCCGAATGGACGCCACGATCCTATCCCCGCCGCATTTGACCATGGCGGTGAAGGCGGGCTATCGGATCCTGGCCGACATGGGCGCAATGAGCGCGAATTTCGCGCAATCGACCTTGAACGTCAAAGGCAGCGCTCTGCGGGATCATCGCGACCGGGTCAAACGATTCGTGCGCGCCTACGCCGAGGCGATTCAACGGATCAAGACCGATCGCGAGTCAACCATGAAAATTTTCGCTAAGCGGATGCGCGTCGAAGACTTGGAGACCCTGAAATCGACCTATGATTATTTCGCGCCGCGCTTTTCCTTCCCGCCGCGGGTGAACTTGGAGGGCGTGCGCGAGACCCTCAAGTTCTACGCCGAACAAAACGCGGATTTTAAAAACCGCAATCCCGAGGATTTTGTCGACCACTCGATCGTCGACGAGCTGGAGAAGGAAGGGTTTTTTAAGAAACTGGGCGGGTAGCGCCGAAGCTTCGCGTCTCGGGTTTCGAGTCTCGCGTTAAGCCGAAACTCCGGACACGAGACCGGTTTGGATTCAGCGTATCTTCAACTCCGCCTGCGCTCTTTTCGCGAAACTCCAATCGACGATGTCGGCGAGCGTCTTGTCGTCCTTGGATTTGCGCGTGTCGCGCACCAACTGAACGACGTTTTTCATGGTTTCGTCGGGCGCGACGCCGTCGCGGCTGAAAAGACCCACCATCTCGCGGTAGATGCTTTCGCGAACGTCCGCCTCTTTGATACCCCACTTGGTTTCCAGAAAAGACAGCATATCGGTTTTACGGTTGCGGATGTAATCGGTGGCCTTCAACACCGCTTTGATCATTTTAACGATCTCATCCGGTTTCTCCTTGATCCTTTGGGTATGCACGGAGA
The DNA here is from genome assembly GCA_016183145.1 of Deltaproteobacteria bacterium. Classification (GTDB taxonomy): domain Bacteria; phylum Desulfobacterota; class Binatia; order UBA9968; family UBA9968; genus JACPFE01. Next base: position 2,504 of record JACPFE010000066.1, read on the forward strand.
GACCGCCCAGCGGGATATTCATGATTTCGTTGAACGACAGCAACTGGTTGAAGCCGCGCTTTTTGGCGAAGCTGTTAAACGGCGGCACCAGCATCGCGGCCTGCACGGCATTGCTTTCCATCGCGGCGAAACGGCTCGCGCTGCCGCCGATCTGCAGAAAGGTCACGTCTTTTTCGGGGTTCATGCCGTGTTTGCGCAGGATCGTGATCGCTTCGCTGTGCGGCGTGCCGCCGAAACTGCTGATGCCGAAATTCTTACCCTTGAGATCTTCAACCCGCTTTATGCTCGGGCTCGTCACCAGGTAGTGGTCGGAGCCGTCCATGGCGGACATGACGATGCGCACGGGCATACCGGTGAGCGCCGCACCGACGAAATTGGAAAAGGTGCCGCCGTAATCGACGTTGCGCGCGACGACCCCGGTCACCACGACTTGATTCTGCATGACGACGACCAGGGCATTGAGGCCTTCGGCTTTGAAAAAGCCCCTCTCTTCGGCGATGACGAAGGGGAGGGAGGTGCTGCCGTTGCGCGTCGTCACGCCGAGAGTGATGCGCTCTTGGGC
>JACPFE010000553.1 GCA_016183145.1 Deltaproteobacteria bacterium
CAGGTGGATCTCTCTCTGGAGGAAGCCCAAGACGTCGTGAACCACGCCAAACGGACCGCCTTGCAACTCTTTCCCGATAAAGAAGAGACCTTCGATTTGATCTACGGCCCGCGCTTTCGCCGGATTCTCGTGGAGAAATACCAGCTTCAGTAAATCGCCGCGATGAGCAACGCATTCATCGATATCAAGGGCGCCAGGCAGAACAACCTCAAGAATCTGGATTTGCAGATCCCGCTCAACGCGCTCACGGTGATCACCGGCGTTAGCGGCTCAGGAAAATCGACCCTCGCCTTCGACATCCTCTATGCCGAAGGCCAGCGCCGCTATGTCGAAAGCTTCTCCGCCTACGCGCGCCAGTTCCTCGACCGCATGGACAAACCGGACGTGGAAACGATCGAGGGGCTGCCACCGACCATCGCCATCGACCAGAGCCGGCCGGTGAAGACTTCGCGCTCGACGGTCGGCACCATGACCGAGCTGCACGATCACTTCAAGCTGCTCTTCGCCAAGATCGCCGCGCTTCACTGCCGCGGCTGCGACCGCGTTGTGGAGCGCGACACCGCCCAGTCGGTCTTCAAGAAACTGTCGACGCTGGCGGAAGGAGCGCCGGTCATCCTGACCTTTGCGCTTACGCCCTCGACGCTGCCCTGGGAAGAAATAAAGTCGGGCTTGCAGCGCGCCGGTTTTCACCGCCTGCTCTGCGGCCAAAGCTTGCGTGAGCTGGAAGAGCTCAACGAAGCTCCAGCGGGCGGTGAAGCGCTGCAAGTCGTCGCCGACCGCTTTGCCTACCGGGCGCAAAACCGCAAGCGCATCTCGGACTCGTTGGAACAAGCGTTTCACTACGGCAAGGGAAAATTAAATTTCTTCGTGCCGCAGGAAGACTGGCGCCGCGAGCCGTTCAGTAATCATCTGCACTGCCCGCATTGCGATATCTCATACCGCGACCCCACGCCCAATCTTTTTTCATTCAACAGCCCGCTGGGCGCCTGCGAAACCTGCCGCGGCTTTGGCCGGGTGATCGACATCGATCTCGATCTGGTTATTCCCGACCCCGGCAAATCGTTGAGCGAAGGCGCCATTAAGCCGTGGATCCATCGGGCGCGGCGCACCCGCCGCCTGCTCGATTTCTGCGAGCGCAAAAAAATCCCGACGCAAAAGCCCTACGGCGAACTGACGGAGAAGCAGAAGCAGCTCATTGTCAACGGCGAGGGCGAGTTCAAAGGCATACGCGGCTGGTTCCGCCGGCTGGAGCGGAGAAGCTACCGCATGCATGTGCGCGTGATGCTGGCGCGCTATCGCGCCTATCTGCTCTGCCCGGAGTGCCAGGGAAGCCGCCTCAAACCGGACGCGCTCCTCTATCGCATCGACGGCAAGACCATCGCCCAGGTCAACGCCATGAGCGTGGGCGAGGCCCAGCGCTTTTTCGACGGGCTCAAGCTGGCGGGCGCCGCCGATCAAGTGGCGCGCCTGATCCTCGACGAGATTCGCCGCCGCCTCGGCTATCTGGTCGGCGTCGGACTCGAATACCTGACGCTCGACCGCCAGTCCCGCACGCTCTCCGGCGGCGAGCTCGAGCGCGTCGATCTCACCACCGCCATCGGCTCTTCCTTGGTCAACACGCTCTACGTGCTCGACGAGCCTTCCATCGGCCTGCACCCGCGCGACAGCCGGCGGCTGGTGGAAATCCTGCATCGCCTGCGCGCCAATCAGAACACAGTCGTCGTCGTCGAGCATGATCCCGAAATCATCAAAGAGAGCGATTACATCATCGACCTCGGTCCCAGGGCCGGCGAGCAGGGCGGCCAGATCATGTTCGCCGGCACCTACGATGCGCTGCTCACAGATGAGCGATCCCTCACCGCCGCCTACTTGAGCCGGCGCAAGGCGATTCCCTTTCCCTCGCGCAATCGTAAGCCGCTGTTGCAACGCTCGATCAAGATCAAAGGGGCCCGGGCCAACAATCTTAAAGATATCGACGTGGAAATTCCCCTCGGCCTGATGGTTTGTATCACCGGAGTATCAGGGTCGGGAAAATCGAGCCTGGTCGACGAGGTGCTCCATCGCAATTTGAAAAAACTCAAAGAGGCGCCCACCGCCAACATCGTCGATTGCGCCGCCATCGAGGGGACGGACAAGATTTCCGAGATCGTCCTGGTCGATCAGTCGCCCGTGGGCACGACGCCGCGCTCGAATCCGGCGACTTATATGAAAGCCTTCGACGCCGTTCGCCGGCTCTTCGCCGCCGCCGATCTCTCGCGCCTGCGCGGTTACGCCCCGGCGACCTTTTCTTTTAACGTGGAGGGGGGACGCTGCGAGACCTGCCACGGCGAGGGTTTTGAAAAGGTCGAGATGCAGTTTCTCTCCGACGTCTACACCTCCTGTCCGGAATGCCACGGCAGCCGCTACCGCGAGGAAATCCTGGAAGTCACTTACCGTGGGCGGAACATCCGGCAGGTTTTGGATCTGACGGTCACCGAAGCTTTGGAGTTCTTCAAAGACAGCGCAGAAATCAAGCAGGCTCTCTACCCCCTGCGCGCCGTCGGGCTTGGATATATCCGCTTGGGGCAACCGCTCACGACGCTTTCGGGCGGCGAGTCGCAGCGGCTTAAACTCGCCGCGCATATGGCGCGGGCGAAGAAAGCCGGCACGCTTTTTATTTTTGACGAGCCGACCACCGGCCTGCACTTCCACGACATCGAAAGATTGCTTCGGGCTTTCAACGAGCTGATCGACCAGGGCCATTCCATCGTCGTCATCGAGCATAACATGGAAGTGGTGAAATGCGCCGACCATGTTATCGACCTGGGACCGGAGGGCGGCGACGGCGGCGGCGAGATCATCGCGACCGGAACACCCGAGCAAGTTGCCAAAATGGACCGCTCCCACACCGGCGTTTACCTGCGGCCTTATCTGGCCAAGCAATCCGCATCCCCCTTCGCCTCTGTCCTGGAACGCGTAGGGGCACGGCACGCCGTGCCCCTACCCGCAGGCGACAACGCCATCACCATCGTCGGCGCCAAGGAGCATAATCTTAAAAATATCAGCCTGAGCATCCCGCGCGACCGCTTCGTCGTGATTACCGGCTTGAGCGGCTCCGGCAAATCATCGCTCGCCTTCGACATCATTTATGCCGAGGGACAGCGGCGCTACATCGACGAGCAGCGCTTGAGCCAAGGCGGACGAAACTCGACGGTGGCGACGGTCACCGAGATCTTTCATTATCTCCGCCTGCTCTACGCCAAGGTCGGCAAGCAACATTGCGTGAAATGCGGCCGCCAGATCCGCTCGCTCACGCGCAGCCAAATCCTCGACCGCATCGGGCGCGGCTATCGCGGCAAAGAGGTCATGGTCTTGAGCCCCATCGTGCGCGGGCGCAAAGGGTTTCACAAGGAAGTCATCGATGGGGCGCGCCGCCTCGGCTACCGCCGCGCCCGCATCGACGGCGAGGCGGTCGACCTCCGATCTCCCGCGCTGTTCAACGGGCTCGAACGGTATAAGGAGCACGACATCGACATCGTCATCGGCAAGGCCAAGGCCGGCGGCCGCGAAGTCGAGGCAATGGTCGATCAGGGGCTGCGCCTGGGCAACGGCGTCATTCATCTGATCACCGAACGCGGCGAACAGATTTTCAACCAGCGGCTCTTCTGCCTCCCCTGCGGCATTGGCTACGAGCCGCTGGACCCGCGGCTTTTTTCGTTCAACAGCCGCCAGGGCGCGTGCGCGCAGTGCGGCGGCATGGGCTTTCAGTGGGATTTCGCTCCCGAGCTGATCTTCGCCGATCCGCGCAAGTCCGTCCGCGCTTCCCTCACCGCCATCGCCGATTCCTTCAGCGCCAACGCGGCGCACTTGCGGCGCGCCGTAGAGCGGCTGCTCCAAGAATTGGCAAGCCACATCGATACCGATAAATCCTTCGGCCGGTTGGCGAAACAAACGCGGGAAGAAATTCTCAACGGCGGCAGCGGGCCTGCCCGCCGCCAGGCAGGCGGGCGGTCGGCCTTCGGCGGCGTGATTCCCTATTTAAGAGAACTCTGGAAAGACGGCGCGGACGAAGCGAACAACGAGCTATCCGAATTGCTTAACGAGTCTCCTTGCGGCGCCTGCCAGGGCCGCAGGCTCAACTCGCGGGCGCAGGCAGTGCGGGTCGACGGCAAAAGCATTTGGCAGGTCACGGCGTTGTCGGTGGAGAACGCGAAAGAGTACTTCGACGAGTTGAACCTTGGGCGGGGCGAAAACGGCGGCGCCGAGCGCGACCGCGCGGTGGCTGAAAAAATTATCAGGGAAATCCAACAGCGGTTGAATTTCCTCGCGGAAGTGGGCTTGCCTTATCTCACGCTCGACCGGCGCGCCGACACGCTTTCCGGCGGCGAGGCCCAGCGCATTCGCCTGGCGGCGCAGTTGGGCTCCAACCTGCGCGGCGTCTGCTATATTCTCGACGAGCCCACCATCGGCCTGCACCCGCGCGACAACGCCATGCTGCTCGGCACGCTCAAACGGCTCCAAAAGGTCGGCAACAGCGTCCTGGTCGTCGAGCATGACGAGGCGACCATTGAAGCGGCGGACCTGATCGTCGATCTGGGGCCGGGCGCGGGCGTTAACGGCGGCCAAGTGGTCTCCATCGGCTCGCCGGCGGAGATCAGGAACAACCCGGATTCGCTCACGGGCGCGTTTCTCCGCGCCGAGAAAAAACGGTTCGGGCCGCTACGGGAATTCAAGAAGTCACACTGGCTCACCATCCGCGGCGCCAAGGCGAACAATTTAAAAAACCTCGACCTGCGCCTGCCGCTCGGCATGTGGACTTGCATCACCGGCATTTCGGGATCGGGCAAGAGCACGCTGGTAAAGGAAGTTCTATACAAAGGCCTTAAAATGAAGCTCGGGCAGTTCGCCGGGCGGCCCGGCGTTCACAAAGAGATCGCCGGCTGGGAGTCCCTCGCACGCGTCGTCGAAGTCGATCAGACGCCCATCGGCAAGACACCGCGCTCGGTGCCCGCGTCCTACGTCGGCCTGCTCGACGAAATCCGTAAGATTTATACTCTCACGCCCGAAGCCCGCTTGCGCGGCTATACGCCGAGCCGCTTCTCGTTCAACGTCAAGGGAGGCCGCTGCGAAGAATGCGCCGGCCAGGGGAAGATTCGCAAAGAGATGAGTTTTCTTCCGGACGTGTTCATCGACTGCGACGCCTGTGCCGGCGCGCGCTTCAACGAAGAAACCCTGAGCATTCGTTTTAACGAGAAAAGCATCGCCGATGTTTTTCGCATGACCGTCGAAGAGGCCGTGCCGGTTTTTCACGCTTTCCCGAAGATCGCCCGCCCGCTCAAGATTCTCGACGACATCGGCATGGGCTACATCACCCTCGGCCAGGCGAGCAACACGCTTTCCGGCGGCGAAGCGCAAAGGATCAAGCTCGCCTACGAACTTGGAAAAGAATCCCACGGCAAGACGCTTTACGTCCTGGACGAGCCGACCACGGGACTTCATTTCGCCGACGTCGAAAAGCTCATCCATATACTCCACCGCCTGGTCGAGATGGGAAACAGCGTGGTGACCATCGAGCATAATCTCGACATCATCAAAGAGGCCGACTATCTCGTCGATTTAGGCCCGGAGGGCGGCGAACAGGGCGGCCGCGTGGTCGCCTGCGGTTCGCCGTTGGAGGTCATCCAGGACGGCAAGCAATCCTACACCGCCCGCTTCCTGCGCGATTATTTGAACGGCGGATTGTCCGGCACGCCCCGCCAAAAAGCGCCCGCCGAGGCGACCGTGTAACGTCCAGCCTCACAGGGTGAATGAAAAAATCGCGGCGCACTCTGTCGTCATTCCCGCGCAAGCGGGAATCCAGTGGTCCTTCGAAGTCCTGGATTCCGGCTCGCCCCCCGCTTTCGCGGGGGTTGGCCGGAATGACATTAATAAATTTCGAACTTAGGAGACAGCACACCAGCGTGACCAGACGCATCTTTTCAATGCTCAGAAGCGCCCTGCGCCTGCGCTGCCCGCGCTGCGGCGTCGGGCCGCTGTACGCAAAACCTTTTCGAATGCATCCTAACTGTCGACAATGCGGATTGCAGTTTGAACGGGAGCAGGGCTATTTCGTCGGCGCGATCTACATCAATTACGCGGCCACCGTGGCCATCGCCGTGCCCGGCTTCTTTCTCCTCGACGCTTTCACCGGCATGACGATCAACCAGCAACTCGCGCTCTGGGTCCCCTTCGCAATCATCTTTCCGCTGCTCTTCTTCCACCACTCGCGGAGCCTCTGGCTGGTGCTCGACCATTTGTTCAACCCGGCGAAAAGCCTCTACGGCGTGCCGCCGCAAAAGTCCCCGAACCTAGAGAAGCATTGATTACGGTGGTGCGGTTCCTCGCCTATGAGCCTGTACTTCGCCATTGCCAGCCGTTCGAATCGGTCAAAGTTCCGGCCCGTGAGTTTCAGTGACGAGCTAGTGTAATGTACCATAAATAACTTGACAATCGACTACGACGAAAGCTATTCTATGCATAATGCATTTGGCCCCACCCATCCTCCTGTCCTCGGAAGAACGCTCCGCTCTGACCGCATGGGCGCGAGCAAAGAGCCTTGCGTTGCGTCTGGTACAACGTGCGCAAATCGTAATCATGGCGGCTGATGGCGTGACAAGTCAGGACATCGCGGGGCGGTTGGATATCTCGAGGCCGACCGTCCAGTTGTGGCGGGAGCGTTTCCTCGCCTTGCGGATAGCCGGACTTGA
>JACPFE010000067.1:0-7605 GCA_016183145.1 Deltaproteobacteria bacterium
GGCCAATGGCTCGCAGCTGACCGTCGTGCTCAACGGCATCAAGACCGTCGATATCCAGCACGGACAGTTCCCGGAGGGACCGTTATCCCTCCAGTTTGGCAACCGTGACAAAGGCGCGCCGGGCGGCGCCATCAAATGGCGCAAGGTGCAAATCAGGCCGCTATAGCCTGCGCCACACCAAGCCGAGCGTCAAAACGGTCGTTCAACCCGGCGGCTCGATCAAAGACGAAGAGGTCATCGCCGCGGCCAACGAGCATGGCATCGCCATGATTTTCACGGGCATGCGGCATTTCAGACACTAGCCGAGGATGGAAAATGGAGGATGGATGATCGCGATCCTCGATCTTCCATCCTCGATCCTCGGCTCTGTTTTTTCAAGGTTCTATCGGACACCCAAACCCAGGACCTCGCCCTGTTGCGGGTCTCTATTTGCTGGTCAATGATCTGTTGAGGGGTTAGCGTGTCCGGTAAAGTTGCTCGATGAATCCTTCGCGGGTCAATCGATCCACAATCGAATTATCCACCCAGGTTTCTAAAGGGATCGTCTTCTTTCCTATCGATTCCGCGATGGAATTAACCGCTTCCGGTTCTACCCGAGGGACTCGCGCGAGGTACTTGACGGAATCGTTATAGGTCTCCGCTGTCGTCTTTGGGTCCCGGATGCGTGTGTGCCTCGCGATGGCCCTCAATGCCGTATCTTTTTGATAATGGACAGCGGCCGCGCCTTCGATGTAGGCTCGCATAATCGCTTCCAGAATTTCCGGATTACGGCGGTGAAAATCGCGCGAGACAACGATCGTACCCATGGAGTATTGAATACCCATTTCAGCCAGATCGACAAGCATTTTCGCGGGCGTATCGACGCGCAAGGTCGCGAGCACCGCGCCCGCGATTTGCCGGTGCTGAAAAGCAATTCCCACTTCCAGCGTCCCGCCGATCTGGCGGACGTTCACCACGCCCTCCAGTCCGGTTTTTCGGAGCAGGATTCTCGTCAGATTGTCCGTGGTGGCGCCGAAGCGTGAAACACCCAACGTTTTCCCGCGCAAATCCTCAAGGCGGTTGATTTCCGGCTGTACCCACAGGCGAAGATAGGGGCGATTCACGAGGCTGGCAATGGATACCAGCGAGGCGCCACCGGATACCGCGGCTATCACCGAGCTGGTGCCGGACAATGCCGCCTGGAGATCCCCGCCGATCAGCGCCGGAACCACCACCGGCCCGGAGGAAATAAAAACCAGGCTGGCATCGATGCCGTATTTATCGAAAGCTCCGATTTCCTTCGCCATCCACAATCCGGTTCCCGTAGGGCTAATCGCGGAAAAGCCGAAGGTGATCTTTTTCTTATCGGCGGAATAACCCTGCGCCCCATGAAATAACAGAACCAGCAAGACAAGAACGGCTCGATGAAAGAATTTCCAAGGCTGCTTCAAGTGTCTCCCAACTCTTTCTCCGCCCGTGGCAGGGAGGTGGGTCGGTCAAGCGCTTCACAACATTGAGATTTAAAATCGATCCTTTGACACTGCCTATTCCCGGCTATAAAAAGTTTTGAATCTTGAGTTCCCGGCGGCTGATCCCTAAAAAGGAAATTCCTATCATTTGATTTGGCCACCTGTGAACCATATAGTACGAGTATCGGGAGTTAGGAAGGTCATTATCTGGTTCACTGAGCACCCGCAAGAGTCAAGGTGGTCATTCAACCGGGCGGCTCGATCAAAGACGAAGAGGTTATCGCCGCGGCCAACGATCATGGCACCGCGATGGTCTTTACCGGCATGAGACATTTCAGGCACTAGGACGAGGATCGAAGATGGAGGATGGATGATGGCGATCCTCGATCTTCCATCCTCGATCCTCGACCCGGTTTTTTCGTGGTAAGTCATGAAAGTCCTCGTCATCGGTAGCGGCGGGCGCGAGCATGCGCTGGTCTGGAAGATTAGCCAAAGCCCCAAGGTTAAAAAGATCTACTGCGCACCCGGCAGCGCGGGAATCAGCGAGTTCGCCGAGGCGATAGCGATCGGCCCGGAGCAAATCGAAAAGCTCGCCGAATTTGCCGAGCGAGAAAAAATCGATCTTACTGTGGTCGGCCCCGAGTTGCCGCTAACTCTCGGCATCGCCGATCTCTTCGAATCGCGAGGCTTGAGCATTTTCGGACCGAATAAAGCCGCCGCCCAACTCGAAGGCAGCAAGGCCTTCGCCAAAGAAATTCTAAAAGAGAACCGCATTCCGACCGCTGCCTTTGAGACTTTTGCCGACGCGACGGCGGCGAAGCGCTATCTCGCGCAAGTAAAACCTCCCTACGTCGTTAAAGCGGACGGGCTTGCCGCCGGCAAAGGCGTGCTGATTTGCCCAAGCCGTCAGGAGGCGGAAGCTGCTATCGACGAAATCCTCGTGCGCAAAACCTTCGGCCACGCGGGAGAGAAACTAGTCATCGAAGAATTCTTAGATGGCGAAGAGGCATCGTTCATGGCGCTGACCGACGGCGAGCATATTCTGCCGTTGGCATCGTCGCAAGACCACAAGCGCGTCTTTGACAACGATCAGGGACCGAACACCGGCGGCATGGGCGCCTACTCCCCCGCGCCGGTGGTGACGCCGGCGATCCACCGCCGCATCATGGACGAGGTGCTGATGCCGTTGCTGGCGGGTTTGAAGCAGCGAGGGATACGCTATCGCGGCGTGATCTACGCCGGCGTGATGATCACCAAAGACGGTCCGAAGGTGCTCGAATTTAACGCGCGCTTCGGCGATCCCGAGTGCCAGCCGATCATGCTGCGGCTAAAGAGCGACCTTGTACCGCTACTCGACGCGACCATCGACGGCAAGATTGATCAGGTTCGACCCGAATGGTACGACGAACCGGCCGTCTGTGTGGTCCTCTGCGCCGGCGGTTATCCGGGCACATACGACAAAGGGAAAGAAATAACCGGTCTGGAAAAATTGCGCGACTGGCCCAACGGTTTTGTTTTTCACGCGGGGACGGCGAAGAACGACGGGCGCTGGATCACCGCCGGAGGCCGGGTGTTGGGAGTGACGGCGCGCGGGACCGGCATTACAGAGGCTGTCGGCGAAGTCTATCGTGCCGTCGGTGAAATCTCCTGGGACGGCATGCATTACCGAAAGGACATCGCCCGGAGAGCCCTCACCCATTCCCTCTCCCTGAGGGAGAGGGCACGGGAGAGGGGGAACTGATAGAGGATGAAAAAGTTATGAAGCAAAATTCACAACCGAGGGTCGGGATTCTAATGGGCAGCGACTCGGATCTCGAAGTGATGCGCGAGGCCGAGAAAAGGCTCGACTCATTCGGCATCGCCTACGAAACCCGCATCATGTCGGCCCACCGGACACCTGAAAAAGCCGCTGAATACGCTGCGAGCGCCGAGCAGCGCGGCCTGGAGGTGATCATTTGCGGCGCCGGGGCGGCTGCCCACTTGGCAGGGGCCATCGCGGCCAACACGACTCTGCCGGTGATCGGCATACCGATCGATTCTTCAGGTCTGAAGGGGCTCGACGCGTTACTGGCTACGGTGCAGATGCCGGCGGGCATTCCCGTAGCCACGATGGCGGTCGGCAAAGCCGGTGCCGCCAACGCGGGCATCTTCGCCGCGCAAATCGTCGCGCGCAAAGATGCCAAGGTCGCCGCCAAACTGGCTCAGTTCAAAAAGGAGATGGCCGCTGGTGTCGAAGAACGAGACCGAAAACTGCAAAGCGAGCGACAAAAAAGCTGATGATCTGTCTCACGCCGTTGCGGCGCTCAAGCGCGGCGAGGTCATCGTCTATCCCACCGAAACCCTCTACGGCCTGGGCGCCGACGCGCTGAACCTCGACGCGGTGGAAAGAGTCTTTCAACTCAAAGGCCGCGATCCCAACAACCCTGTCCCCGCGCTTGTCGAGAATGAAGAGATGCTCCGCGCCTTAGTCAGCGAGATTCCGCCACCCGCGCGAGCCTTGATGGAGCGCTTCTGGCCTGGCCCTTTGACCATCATTCTACCGGCACGCCGCGATATTCCTAAGCCGCTGGTGAATTCCACCGGTGGCATCGGCGTGCGCATTTCCTGCCAGCCCATCGCCACCGAGCTTGTCCGCGCGCTCGGCCGTCCTTTGACCGCCACCAGCGCGAACCCGTCGGGACTAGCCCCGGCGCGAACCGTCCAGCAAGCAATAAACTACTTCGCCGGTGAGATTGAAATCTTTATCGACGCGGGAGAATTGACCTCGAAGACCGGGTCCACCGTCGTTGAAATCAGCGCGAACGGCGTCAGGATCATCCGCGAGGGGGAGATCGGCAAGTCCGAGCTTCAACTTGCCGTTGGAGGAAGCGAGGTAGTTCGATGAAACGAAGGGCGGCAATGTTCCTGCTGCTCGCCGCCGGCTTGTTGCCGCCCTACGGCTGCGATTCGAAAACTGACACCGTAACCCAGGGCAGAGAAGCCGTCAAAGAGGTTGTCACTCAGCCGTTCAACGCCCGGGACGCCGCCAAGGAGTCGCTCAAACAGAGCGAAGATAAGACCAAAGCCGCGCTCGAAGAAGTCGACAAACAACTCAAGTAGCGGGAGTATCCTTCGTGCCGCGGCGCGCTGACTTCAGGATACGTTCGACCTGCTCGCCTTCTTCGCCGTCGTAATAATTCACGTTCCGATCCCGCACGTAGAGCGAGCGAAAGCCGGTTTTGGGGCGGCCCGCGCTGGTCGCGTAGGCGCCGATTTTGTTCGAGTCGGGGTATGCCGAAATATCCGGATACGCCATCGTGCTGACGACGAGATAGCGCAGTTCCCCGCAGCCCGTGTTGATGAGTTGATGAGGAAAATCGCCGGGCGGACAGGCAATGACGGTATCCGCCGACACCGCCAGCTCCTCCTTGCCGAGACGCAGAACGCCATCACCGTCGATAATATAAATCATCTCCTCGTTACCCATGTGGTTGTGATATGGAAAGGCGGTCTTGCCAGGCGGCACGCTGAAAAAGCTGTAGCCCAGTTTTTGCGCGCCGATATGCGCGCCCACCCGCCGGCGCGACCCGCCGAATACCGACCCTTCCGGCGCGTTGATCCGATCCACGGGAACTTCGGATAAATGGATGAGATTTTTGTGCTTCGCCATAACGTCCCCTGTCAATCTTGCTGGCGCATACTATCATTGGCCGGCGGCTTTATGCTATCAAAGTTTTCATGCTGATCTTATCTGAAAGTGAAGTTCAAAGCCTCATTGAGGTCAACGAGCTGACCGCGGCGTTGGAGCAGGCTCACATCCAGTATTCCACCGGCGATGCCGTGATGCCCGTGCGGCTGGTGGTGCCGCTGCCGCAGATCGAAGGCCGCATCACCAGCATGCCCGGTTATCTGAACCGGGACAAAGCGCTGGGGATGAAGGTGGTGACTTTTTTCCCTAACAATCCCAAGCAGAACCTGCCGACGATTCTCGCCACGATCATGCTCTTCAGCGCCGAAACCGGACAGATGATCGCGGCCATGGACGGCACGTATATCACGACGATCCGCACCGCCTGCGTGTCGGTCATGGCGACCAAGGCGCTGGCCAATCCGGAAACGCCGGTGCTGGGAGTCCTGGGCGCGGGGGTGCAGGCGCGGGCGCAAATTCGCGCGTTGAGCCAAAGCCGGCGCTTTTCCGAAATCAAGGTCTACGACGTTGCAGAAGCGAGCGCGCGCCGGCTGCAGGAAACCCTGCAAAAGGAAGCCGGCATTCACATCAAGCTTGCGCAAACCGCGCTCGAAGCCGTGCAAGATTCCGACCTCCTCGTAACCGTGACCACGGCGAGGGAACCCATCCTTAAAGCCGATTGGCTCAAACCCGGAGTTCATATCAATGCCATCGGCTCCCATCGCCCCGATTTGAGAGAAATCGACGGCGCCACCCTGGCATGCAGCAAGATCGTCGTCGATTCGAGGGAAGCGATCATGGCGGAGTGCGGCGATATCTTGCTCGCCATCGAGGAAAAAGCGATCACGGCGGAGAGCCTGCAAGCCGAGATCGGCGAAGTCTTAGCCGGCAAGAAGCCGGGACGGACAAGCCCCGACCAACGGACTCTTTATAAGGCCGTGGGGATCGCCATTCAGGACGTGGCAACGGCAAACCTCGTCTACCGCAAAGCCCTGGAACGAAAGGTCGGCACGCATGTGGAAGTCTAGCGTGCGAAGCCACGCTCTGTTGCTTCGGGTCTCGCGTCTTGGGTCTCGGGTTAACCTGGAACTTGGAACCCGGAACCCGAAACCGCGCGAACGCCACCTATCGGCTTTGATGACCCGCGTGGCGAGCGCGCGATGACCTGGGATCTCACTAGCTACTTCCCGGAATTTAACGGCCCGGAGATGCTTCAATTCAAGGAGGCTCTGTGCCGGGATGTCGGAATTCTCCAGCAAAGCGCGGCGGCTCTGGCGCCGCTGCAAGATGCCAACCCCGATGCCTGGGAAGGCATTCTCCTGCGCCACGAGGATCTCCTGCGCCGCATGTCGCATCTCGGTTCCTATGTCGGCTGCCTCGCCTCAGCGGATGCGCGCAACGAAGCCTATCTCAAAGAAGAGGCGGCCTTGGCGCGCCTGCGCGCGGAGATCGCGAAGGTAAAAATCGAGTTGCTGCGGGCGGTCAAAGAAACGACCGAGGAATGTTTTTCAGCGTTCCTCGCGAGAACATCTTTGAGCGGCGCGCAGAATTATCTCAACCGCCTGCGCGAGGAAGCGCGCCGCGCTATGGTTCGGGACAAGGAAGTCTTGGCCACCGACCTCGGCGTCGACGGAATTCAGGCCTGGGGGCGGTTCTACGATACGATGGCGTCGAAGTTGGAATTCGACATGGTCTATCCCGACGGCCGGCGCGAGCGTCTGCCGATGTCGCAGCGCCGCTCGTTGATGGATCACCCGGACCGCGGCGTGCGCAAGGCCGCGTTCGACGGCGGCAACGCCGCGTGGCAGACCATGGAAGATACCGCCGCCGCCGCGCTCAACGCGATCGCGGGGACGCGCTTGACGCTCAACCGGCACCGCGGCGTCGAGCACTTTCTCGACATCGCGCTTTTCCAAGCGGCGATCAGCCGAAAGACTCTCGACGCCATGCTTGAAGCGCTGCGCGCCGATATAGAAATTCCTCGCCGCATCCTCCGCCTCAAGGCTAAACAAATGGGACGAGCAGCCGTCGCATGGTACGATCTCGGCGCGCCGCTGAATTTGCCGAATCAGGAAAAACTTTCTTGGCAGAAGGCGAAAGCCATGGTCGGCGAATCGTTTAACCGCGCGTATCCGGCGCTGGGAAATTTTTTCCGGCGGCAGGTGATCGAAAAAAACTGGGTCGATTGGGAGCCGCGCGCGGGCAAACGGCCCGGCGGCTTTTGCGCCAGCTCGATGCTGAGCAAGGAGTCGCGCATCTTCATGACCTTCAACGAGTCGCTGGGCGACGTGCTGACGCTCGCGCATGAATCCGGCCATGCCTTTCACGGCCAGCTCATGCGCGACGTTCGTCCCTATGCGCGCGGCTATCCGATGACGCTGGCGGAAACGGCATCGACCTTCGGCGAACAGGTGTTGATGAACGGGTCGCTCGACGACCCAGCCATGAGCGACGCGCAGAAAGCGATGATGCTCGACGTCGAAATCGGCC
>JACPFE010000067.1:7650-12711 GCA_016183145.1 Deltaproteobacteria bacterium
CCTGCTCGAACCCGGCGGCGAAGACCCCTACTTTTGGGCCTCCAAGTTGCATTTCTATATCACCGGAATAACTTTCTATAATTTCCCCTACACCTTTGGGTACCTGCTGAGCCGCGGTTTATACGCGATGTTCAGGGAAGAAGGTGACGGATTCGTGCCGAAGTACGAAGAATTTCTCCGGCTTGCCGGCAGCGACACGGCGGAGAACGTGGTCAGGCGAACGATAGGGCGTGAACTGGAAGCGCCGGAATTTTGGCGCGAAGCGATTGAGAGTCTGGAAGAACCGCTAAAGCGATTGGAGGCGTTGCTACCGAGGGTCTTACCGTCAAAGACACCCTGATCGTGACCCAACGCGAAGCTATCGTCTCGACAGCGACTCTTCTTTCCTCCCCCTCGAGAGACTGTGTCTTAATGTCATTCTGAGGCGAAGCCGAAGAATCTCGCCTTCGTAACACCTTGAAAATGCGAGATGCTTCGCTTCGCTCAGCATGACACCGGTAGAGTTGCGTGTATTGCGACACAGTCTCCGACGGGGGAGGATTAAGGTGGTGGGTGAGTAGGGGCGACCGACCGGTCGCCCCTACAATCGCACCCCATCTTCCCCCGTCGAAGGGGCAAGGAACTTTCTGCTGGAGATCCTTGCCGGGAGATTTTTCACCCCGCGAAGGCGAAAAATTTTGCTCTCCGCAACCGCGAGACTGAATCAATTCATCCCTTCGATCAGCGCCCTGCGCAGCAGATCGATGGCGTTGAGCGTCATGCGCGTGCGGTCGTATTGTCCCCGGCCCGCCATGGTGCTGGTAAACCGCTTGAATGATTTTCCATCCGTAACCGAAACGTAGGTCTCTCCCCTGGCTAGATTCTCAACCTGGCTTTCCGGATCGGGTATGGAATGCAACGCCAGGCCAAAATCGCTTCCCGCTTGAGCGCGTGCGCACCAAGCAAGCTCATCGGTCAGCGCCGCCGGATCACGGATCGTTTGCTCCAATCTATCCGGCTGCCGGGAACAGCCCAGGAACGCCCGCAGCGATGAGGTGCCGTTGCTGATGAAGCCGGCCGGAAAATGATCGGCGCTCGCCGACCGCATTCGGTCCGCAAGCAGGCCGCAGGTAACATCTTCGTAGACCGCCACCGTCTTGTTCTTCTCACGCAATAACTTTCCCACGACCCTTTCCATGGTATCGTCATCGACGGCGAAAACCGCGTTGCCGAGAAGACCACGCACCTCAGCCTCCACCGGCGCGATGAGCTTCATCGCTTCCTCTTTGTCCGCGGCTTTGGCGGCGATGCGCACGTCGACTTGGCCGGGCAGCGCAAGCACGCCCACGGTCGGGTTGCTGGAATTGGCGATCAAGTAGCCGATCTTGTCGTCCACCGCGCTCTCGCCGACGCCGATGATCTTCAAGACCCGGTAGTGGATTACTTCCGCGAGATTGAATTTCTTGCGCAGGTAAGGTTCGACTTCGTTCTCGAACAACCATTTCAGCTCCACCGGCACACCGGGAAGGGAAACGACGACGACGCGAGAATCCTCGACGATGAAACAGGGCGCAGTGCCGTTGGGGTTTTTCACCCGGATCGCTCCCTCCGGCATATAAGCCTGGCGCCGGTTGTTCGGCGTCATGGTCCGGCCGCGCCGCTGGAAATGGCTTTCCACCTGTTCCAGAAGAATTTCGTCGAAGACCAACTTGCGCCCGGTCACTTCGGCGACGATCTCGCGCGTCAGGTCGTCCTGCGTCGGTCCGAGCCCGCCGCTGGTGATGACGATGTCCGCCCGCTCCAGGGCTCTACTGATGACTTCTTTCATCCGCTCGGGGTTATCGCCGACCACGGACTTGAAATATAAATTGACCCCCAGGGCCGTCAGCCGCTGCGCCATCCAGGCGGAATTGGTGTCGACGATCTGGCCGAGCAGTAGCTCGGAACCGATAGCAACGATTTCTGCGTTCGCCATGGGGACTTTCTCCTCGAATCGACTAAAACCTATACCTTAGGCCTCATTTTTTCCACAGGATCGGCTCGCGGCTGTCGTCGCGAAGTGATTATGTCAGGCGGGAGAATTCGGAAGCCGCGCGGGGCGGTTCAATGGCCGGATGGCCTCCGATGCTCATACGGGATTGCCCGGCCGATTCGGATTGTGATAGGAGGGCGTCATGAGAAACACATTATACTTGGTCATCGCTTTGGTTTCGTTTTATCTCTTGGCGGATGAGGAGATGACATCATGACGATGTTGCGCGAGATTACGACCGGGCTGCGATTTCCCGAGGGGCCGGTGGCGATGTCCGATGGCTCTGTCCTGCTTGTCGAGATCGAGCGCCGCACGCTCACGCGGGTCGCGGCGGACGGCCGCAAGGAGGTGATCGCGCAGATGGGCGGCGGCCCCAACGGCGCGGCCATCGGGCCGGACGGCAAGTGCTATATTTGCAATAACGGCGGCTTCAAGTGGGTCGAAGACGAGTTCTGCCTACGACCCATCCTGCAGGCGGAAGATTACAGCGGCGGGCGCATCGAGCGGGTCGACCTCGGGACGGGCCGGATCGAAACGCTCTACACGGGCACCGCCAACGGCCCGCTGCGCGGGCCCAACGATCTCGTCTTCGACGCCCATGGCGGGTTCTATTTCACTGATTTGGGAAAGTCGCGGGCGCGCGAGCGCGACTGGGGCGGTGTCTACTACGCCCGCACCGACGGCGCCCTTATCCGCGAGATCATCCATTCCATCCTCACGCCCAACGGCGTCGGCCTGTCCCCCGGCGGCGAGCGGCTCTACGTCGCCGAGACCGAAACGGCGCGTCTGTGGTCGTGGGAGATCATCGCCCCCGGCGAGATTCACAAGGCGCCATGGCCATCGCCGCACGGCGGCACGCTGGTGGTGGGGGTTGGCGGTTACCAGCGCTTCGATTCGCTGGCCGTGGACGGGGCCGGCTACATCTGCGTGGCGACCTTGATCAACGGCGGCATCACGGTGGTTTCGCCGGATGGTAGCGAGGTTCGGCATATCCCGCTGCCGGATTTCTATCCGACCAACATCTGTTTCGGCGGGCCCGATCTGCGCACGACCTTTGTCACGCTGTCGGGAAAAGGAAAACTCGTCGCGTTCGAATGGGAGCGACCGGGCCTTCGCTTGAACTATGCGCAGTAATGGATTGGCAGCGCCGGCTGCCGGCGGCAAGCCCGCTGAAGAAGGGATCGGAAGAACTTGTCTCCCGCAAAGGCGCAAAGACGCCAAGAAAAATTTCGAAATTCGAAATTCGAATTTAAATCTTTGCGTCTTGGCGCCTTGGCGGGATAAATCTTCTGGCAGTCGTTTTGTTCAAAAAGGCAAGGAAGTAGCACAGGTCAGCCCATGGGCTCCGTTCTCATCACCGGCGCCGGCCGGGGTATCGGCAGAGCGGTCGCGGAAGCCGCGGCGCGCGCTGGCCACAAGGTGATCGGCGTCACGCGCAGTCGGCCGCCCGGCGATTTCCCCGGCGAGGTCGCCATCGTCGATCTCGGCGACGATGCGGCCCTGTCGCGCTCGGTCACGGCCATCGTCGAGCGTGGACCGATTGATGCGGTGGTCAACAACGCCGGCATCATCACGGTGGCGCCGCTGCCCGAGATCGACATCGCCGATGCCGACGCGATGTGGGCGGTGAATACCCGCGCGGTGATCCGCGTCGCGCAACTCTGCCTGCCCCGGCTGCGCCAGTCCAACTGCGCGCGGATCGTCAACATCGGCAGTCGCGCCGCCCTCGGCAAGATCGGGCGTATCGGCTACGGCTCGACGAAAGCGGCGCTGACCGGCCTGACGCGCTCCATGGCCCTCGAACTCGCGCCTTACGGGATCACGGTCAACTGCGTCGCGCCCGGTCCCATCGAGACGGAATTTTTCGCCGGCGCGAACGAGCCAAACTCCCCGGCAACCCGCGCGATCAAAGAAGCGGTACCGCTGGGACGTCTCGGACGACCGGAGGAGGTGGCCGCCGTCGTGCTCTTTTTTCTTTCCGCCGACGCCGGCTTTATCACCGGCCAGACGCTCTATGTCTGCGGCGGTCTAACCATCGGGGCGATCCCAGAATGACCAACGCGGGCGCGCCCAATACCTTTCATCGGCTGTTCGACAGCGCCCCCGGCGAGCGCATCTGTGTCGTCCTCCCGGATGGCGGCGAGTTGAGTTTCGACGCCATGGCCGCGCGCTCGCGCAGCATCGCCGCCGGCTTTTCGCGGCTCGGCCTGCGCCGCGGCGATGCCATCGGCGTCTGGATGGCGAACACGCCGGCTTGGCTGCAAGTTTTCCTCGCCTGCGCGCGCCTGGGCGCCTTGGCCGTGGGCATCAACGCCCGCTTCCGCGGCCGCGAGATCGGCGAGTTGCTGCGGCGCAGTTCGGCGCGGCTCCTGGTCGCCGACGCGTGGCAAGGCAAGGTTCGCAGCGACGAGATCTTTCGCACCATCGCGCCGAGCGATCTTGCCTCGCTGCGCGCCGTGGTCGTCGCCGGGGAGAGCGATCCATCGGCTTGGCTTCCCTTCGACGTGATGAATCTCGATGAGTTGTTCGACGAGGCGAACGCGGCGGATGCGGGCCGCCCGGAAGATGCCTGCATCCTCTTCACCACGTCCGGTACCACCGGCCGGCCCAAGCTCGTCGTCCATCGCCAGCGCGGCATTGTCGCCCATGCGCGCGACGTCGCCGACGCCTTCGAGCTCGCGCATCCAGGCTCGGCGGTGCTACAGATCGTGCCGTTCTGCGGCGCCTTCGGGTTCTCCCAGGCGATCGCCGCGATCGCGGCCGCCTGTCCTCTGGTGGTGCCGCCCCTCTTCGATGCCGCCAAGGCAGCGCGACTCGCGCGCGCACACCGCGTGACCAACATGGTCGGTACCAACGACATGCTCGATCGCATGCTCGCGGCGGCCACCGACGAGAGGCCGTTCCCGAACCTCCGCTTCTTCGGCCACGCCAACTTCAATCCGGCGCTGCCGGACCTGCCGGCGCGGGCCGAGGCGCGGGGCGTCAAGCTGCGTGGCCTATTCGGTATGAGCGAGACCCTCGCTTTGTTCGCCGTGCAGCCGGCCGCGGAC
>JACPFE010000568.1 GCA_016183145.1 Deltaproteobacteria bacterium
AAGAGGATGAGATTCATGTGCCTCCGGCTCGGCCGAAAGTAGATGACTACTCGGTGGTCTCTCTCAATCGCGGGCGCAATTTGAGAAGGGGGAAGAGGAGAGCGGATGCGGAGACTACGAGAAAGGCGACGGACAAAGGGCGGGTGATGAAGATCGAAAAGTTTCCCTGGGAAATGATCAGGGACTGACGGAGATTGTCTTCGAGCATGGGTCCCAAAACCAGGGCCAGGACCAGAGGGGCCGGCTCGAATTGGAACTTCTTCAGTAAAAAACCAAAGACTCCAAAGAACCACATGATAATGACGTCGCCAATGTTGTTGTTGAGACTGTACGAGCCGATGAGACAGAAGAGCAGAATCACCGGATAAAGAATCCCGTAGGGAATCTTAAGCACCTGCACCCAGAGGGGAATCAACGGGAGATTCAAGATCAGCAGCATGACGTTGCCGACGTACATCGAGGCGATGAGTCCCCAAAAGATATTCGGATGCTCCTTGATCAGCAGCGGGCCGGGCTGAATGCCGTAAATCGCCAGGGCCCCAAGGAGCATCGCCATAACGGCATTGGCCGGAATTCCCAGCGAAAGCATCGGCACAAAGTTTCCGCTCGCCACGGCGTTGTTGCAAGCTTCCGGTCCCGCCACGCCTTCGATCGCTCCCGAGCCGAACTTTTCCGGATGTTTGGAGAGCCGTTTCTCCATGCCGTAGGAAAGAAACGTGGCGATGACCGGGCCGAGACCCGGGAGCACGCCGAGAAAAAATCCCAGCAGCGAGCCGCGCGCCATCGGCATCGCGGAATCCTGCCAATCTTTTCGGGTGGGCAGGAGATGCTCAATCTTGCTCTTGAGGATTTCCCGGTCCATGGTCGCGCCGACGTTTTGCAGGATCTCCGAGATGCCGAAAAGGCCCATGACCACCGGAACGATGCCGATGCCGTCGCGCAGGACCAAGATGTCATAGGTAAAGCGCGGCTTCGCCGTGACCGCGTCCAGTCCGATGGAACCTAAGATCAGACCCAGCGCGGCCATCATCAGCGCCTTGAGTTGGGAGCCGCGGGAGAGGTAGGTCACGAGCGTCATCGACATCAACATCAGCGAGAAGTATTCTGGGGCGCCGAACAGCAGCGCGAAGGATGCCAGTAGCGGCGCCAGAAACATCAGCCCGATGACGCCGACAGTTCCCGCGAAGAAAGACCCCAGCGCGGCGACTCCCAGGGCCGGGCCGGCTTTTCCTTGTCTGGCCATCTGGTAGCCATCGAAGCAGGTGACCACGGAGGCGGCCTCGCCGGGAATGTTCACCAGAATCGATGTGGTGGAGCCGCCGTACATCACGCCGTAATAGAGACCGGCGAGCATGATCATGGAGGATGCCGGGTCGGTGCGAAACGTGGCTGGGAGAAGGAGCGAGATTGCCGCCGCCGGGCCGATGCCAGGAAGGACACCAACCAGGGTTCCCAAAAGCACGCCGATGAAACAAAAGGCGAGACCTTTAAGCGTCAGGGCGACGGCGAAGCCCTGAATGATTCCGCCAATCGCATCCACTTTCCTATCTACTACCTTCCCAGGATTCCCGCCGGCAACTGCGCTCTAAGCCAGAGTCCGAAGACAACGTAAAAGGTCGCGGATATAAGGAAAGCGCCGCCCGCGGCAAGCAGCCATCCTCGACGCTCAACGGCGCGGAGCAAAAAAAAGATGAAAAGAAATGTCGTGATGACGAATCCCAGCCATGTGAGCAACAACGCAAAGCCGAGCACGGCAAGCGACACCGTGATGGTACTGCCCACGTCCGTCCATGACTCGGCTTTTTCCGCCTTCCCGCGGAAAATAAAAAGCCCCAGAATCAATGACAATACGCCGAGCAGAGCGCCCGAATAAAAGGGAAAAAAGCCCGCGCCCGGTCGAAAAAAACTGCCGACGCCAAGGCGCCAACTTTCAAGGCAGACATAGAGGGAAAAGAGAATGAAGAAAAGTCCGGTCCAGCGGTCGGTGTTGATCATTTCATTCCGGTTTGATCCCGGCCTTCTGGGCGACGTCGCGCACCACGGCGTACTCTCGTTTTATCCGCTCCAGCAGTTCTTTCGGATCCTCGTAGGCGACCGTGAATCCCCCTTTGTCCAGCTTGGCTATGATCTCTGCGTCCTTGATCGCCTTCGCGAGGGCAGGGACCAATTTTCCAGTCACGTCGCGGGGCAGGTTGGCCGGCCCGAAAAATCCAAACCACACGTCCAGGTTCACCCGCGCAAAACCTAGCTTGGCGAAGGTTGGAAACTGGGGAAATTCTTTGATCGGTCCCGTAACGGCAAGTATGCGGAGCGTGCCGGCCCTGACGTGGCTCGACACGACGGGCCAGATCTGTGAGGCGCAATCGATGTGGCCGCCCAACAGCGCCGCGATGTTGGCCGGGGAACCCGCTTTATATGGGACATGGTTGATCTGAACACCTGCGGCGATATTCAGAAGCTCCAGGTTAAAATGTCCTGAACTTCCCACGCCCGAAGTGCCGCAGCTCACCTTGCCGGGGTTCTTTTTAGCGTGGCTCACGAACTCGTCGAGAGTTTTCCAGGGAGAATTGGCATTCACCGCGATCAAAGCGGTGGTGACGCCGACGTTGGCGAGCGGGGTAAAAGCCTTGAGCGGGTCATAGGGGAGATTCGGGGTAATGACCGCCACGTTGGTGAATGAGGGTCCGTTGAGGGAGCCGAGGGTATAGCCGTCCGGTTTGGACTTGGCGACGAAGTCGGAGCCGATCACGCCGATCGCTCCGGTCTTATACTCAAAGAGGATGTCGGTCTTAAGCTCCTGGCGCAATGGCTCGCTGACAACCCGCCCGACTACATCTGGGACCGTGCCGGGTCCCAGGGTGATGATCATGGTGATCGGTTTGCTCGGGTACTTTTCTTGGGCGACGGCGATGTCGAACGATGCGAATAGCAAGCCGATCAAAATTACCAGCAGTTTTTTCATTGTCCACCCCCCTTGGTTGCCGTTCAGCTCCAAAGCCTGCTTAGCCCAAGCGGGAGAAAATGTCCATCCCTATCGACGACGATGCGTTGAGATGGTTGCGGCTCGCGCAATTTTTTCCGGGAGGCGAAAATTCTGGGATTCGGATTATTCCTCCCGCCAAGGCGCAAAGACGCTAAGTTCGGAATCAATGTCATTTCGACTCCTTCGACAAAGCTCAGGACAAGCTCCGGGAGAAATCTTTCTTAGATCCTCGCATTCGCTCGGGATGACGGGCCTCGGCCCGTCACCTTTGCGCCTTGGCGTCCCTTCGACGTCGCTCAGGACATGCTTTGCGGGAGATATTCCGATATTGTCCGGTGCGCAGGCGCACCCTATGGGTCGTTGCCTCCGAACAGAGAATTTTTTGGCAAGCTGCTATTGGCATTCGGGGAAAAATTTTGTAAGAGATAAGCACTACGCAATTTTGCGCCGGCTTGTTTGACTGATGAAAAGCTTCGACTATTTTGCTCCCCAAAGCCTCGGCGATGCGACCGCGCTGCTGCGCCGCTACGGGACCAAGGCCAGACTGTTAGCCGGCGGGACGGATCTTTTTCTGCGCATGGAGCGGAGGGTCGTGGAGCCCGGCGTCGTCGTCGACCTTAAAAAGGTCCGCGCTCTACAAGGAATTAAGGCAAGCGCCAAAGGTCTGACCATCAGGGCGACGACGCTGATGGATGAAATTGTCTCATCGCACTTGATTCAACGCCGATATCGCATTGTCGCCGATGCGGCGGCCGCCGTCGGCTCGATTCAGACGCGCAACCGGGCCACGCTGGGCGGCAATTTGTGCAACGCCTCGCCCGCCGCTGATACGGCGCCCCCCCTGATCGCGCTTGGGGCACGGGCGCGTATCGCCGGCAGCCGGCGCGAGCGCGAGATCTCTCTGGAAGATTTTTTTCTCGCTCCGGGAAAAACTTGTCTTCAATCCGATGAGCTTCTCAAGGAAATTTTTATTCCGTCCCCGGCCGGGAAAGCCGGCAGCTCGTTCCAGCGCTGCACGCGCACGGCCATGGATATCGCCTTGGTGAATTGCGCGGTTTTTCTCTCGCTGGTGCCCAAGCGGGGATTGATCAGCGATATTCGAATCGCCTTGGGCGCGGTGGCGCCGACGCCGGTGCGGGCGCGGCCTGCAGAGGATGTGCTCAGGGGTAAGAACCCGGACAGGGGCGCGATCGAGGAAGCCGCGGTTGTTGCCACCGCCAGCGCGAGTCCCATCGATGACGTGCGCTCCAGCGCAAGCTATCGCCGCGAGATGGTGCGGGTCTTGACCCGGCGGGCCATCGAGGCGGCGCTTAAGGAAGCAACCGGTAAGTGAGAAGAACCCAGGGCGGCGAAGCCGCAACCGAATCGGAGTATCTCACGCAAAGGCGCAAAGGACGCCAAGGAAAACCAATTCAGGGAGTCGGAAAATAATTTCTTACCTTTGCGAGCTTGGCGTCTTGGCGGGAGAAAAGTCCGAGGCTCCCGTTTTGCACGGATGCGTTGAAGATGAAGACAATTAAAAAAAGAATTTCCGTCACGGTCAATGGCGAGAGCTACGAGAGGGAAGTCGCGCCGGTAAAGTCACTGCTCGACTTTCTCCGCACCGACTTGAACCTTACGGGAACGAAGGAAGGGTGCGGGGAAGGGGAGTGTGGTGCCTGCGCGGTGATCATAAACGGCCGCCTGGTCGATTCCTGCCTCATTCTCGCCGTCGAG
>JACPFE010000068.1 GCA_016183145.1 Deltaproteobacteria bacterium
GCGAAGGAACGGCAGTTAATATGAAAATGGCGAAGAAGATCGTCGTGCGTAGTGTGGTGCTCCACCCCTAAACTGGATGAGCGAACAGGGAAAATTTGCCCGTTTGAGAAAACAATTTAGCAAAGGAGGAAAACATGAAGCGTTATTTATTGTTAGGATTAGTTGTTGTGTCGTTGATTCTAAGCGGCCTTGCGGGCGCGGTTCAAGCGCAGGGACGCTGGGAACCGGAACGCGGGGAGTGGGCACGAGTGGAGTCGGGACGCTGGGAGTTCCTGGGTGAGCGTGCCGTCCAGTTCTGGCACGACCGTGACCGCCTTTACATAGGGAGAAACATGGGCAGCTTTACCGAGATCCAGGTCAGAGTCAACGGCGCCCCGGTAGAAATAAATGATATGGTCGTGACCTTCAGCAACGGCGATATTTACACTCCAGCCCTACGACGATATTTTGACGGCGGTGCGGCGAGCGTTCCAATCGATCTTCCCGGCGGCCGGCGATTCATCCAATACATAGATTTCGATTACCGCAGCCTTAGTCGCAGAGACGGACAAGCAATAGTCACGGTGTACGCGCGCTAGACCAACCGGTGCTGCTTTCCCACGGACGATCGGGGCCGCCGAAATCACGGCGGTCCCGATCGCGCCAGAAGAAGTTGATTTAATCCTTGTCCAAATCCAAAATCCGTAGCTTCCAATTTCCGGCACCAGCGAGGACAAGGTTACTTCACCATGACGCGATGCTCGAGGACGGTCGGCGCTCCCAGAGGCGGCGTGTCCACCCCGATCCGCCGGCCCCAGATTCGAATCAACGCCTCGCCGGGCCTTTCGAAGCGCAGTGTGACGGTGTGGGGCAGGCGTTTGAACACGGCCGCGCAGATCACGTCCGGCCGAGTGGCCGCCGTGAAATCATAGACCATAACCGTCGCGCCGGTCCGTGTAACGATCACGCCGTTGTCTCCCTCACGGTCGCAACCGCCACCGTAGGTGGCAATCTTGACCGCGAAATCTTCACGCACGCGCACGGTGGTGGGCGCGCTTACCACGTCTTTCGTCCTGTCATCGCCGAAGTCGATCACGCCTAAGGTGCGCGCTTCCTGCGTGGGCGGACGTTGCGTCGCAACCACTGAGGCAATTACCGACGCAGCAGCGAGGCCACAAATTGCCAACCCTATGCTCATGATCATCACTCTCTTCATTTCATCCTCCTTGGCACCAGCCGACGACGGCAAAGGTGACATGTTGGCAGAGAAGAGGAGACATGGTGTTTCCATCAACGACTGGTCTTCTTCTCGCTTGATGAATCTGCTTCGGCCTCCCAAAAGCTCGGATAAGTCGTGACGAAACCCGCTGCGTTCACTTGGAGATCGGTGGCGTATGCTCCACCTCCCCGCTCGTAGCGATAGGTCCTGGCATCGATGCGGCGGTAGAGCTGATTCAGCGCTCCAAGGGATAAGTCAGGGAAGCGAAGCCATGCTGCCGTGGATGCGGCTTCTTGGCCGATCGCGAGATCCAGGCGCCGAATGGGCAGCAGGTTTGTCGACGGACTGAAGGCAAAATCAAGATCGATGCAGCCCTCCGCTTCCAGACATTTCTTTCCGTTCAACCACCAACAGCCGGCGGCATCGACCGCAAGATCGACTTCCACCATCGTGGCTCCGATCCATCCTGCCACCGTCGCCATCATCGTTCGCCATCCCGACTCGCACAAGATGCGATAGTCCAGCCGACATGGTTTGTGACCAGATGTAAACAGGGCCGTGCCGTCGAGATGCCATGAGGAGTCTCGGAAGAACAGTCGCGCGCACTCATGTCCAGGCTGATCCAGCCTGCGCCAGAGTATCGACTGGGCTGGCACGATTATCTTTTCCGAAGACGGTGGTTTTCTCCCGCTTTTAGGCCGGACCGGCATCCGAAGCCTCCAGTTCAGCGACTCTCTACTTACAGCGGTTTCTTTACCGCACGAGACGCAGCGGTATCATCCGCAAGCGTCCCGAGAGAATCACTGTTTAGGCGCTTTCTCGCTCACCGGCTGTGGCCCCGGATAGCTGTTTCAACAGCAGCGGTCGAGAGCGAAAATTGGCCTATGATTTCTGCCGTTCCTTCTCGACCTGTTTGAGAACTTTCTTGCGCAACTCTTCATTGTTATTGAGAGAAGCGAGGATCCGGTTGTACCGCTCTGGCGTGAGCCCGTGCGTGTCAAGCACTCGTTTTACTTTTGAATTCGCCTCTTGCTCGATTCTTTTTTTCTCTTTGGGATCTTTTGTGTTCTCGAGCGCGGCACCATAGCTCAAACGAATCTTGTGATATTCGACATAGGCTTTCACAAAAGCGTTCAATTCTTTGTCGCCTGCAGCCACCTCTGCTCCGGTCCCCTGTTTTTTCGGCCCTTCGGCAGCCGCCGCCGGCCCGACACCCGCAAGCGCGCAGCCAAAAACCAAAGCAAAGACGATATTCCGCGGCAGACCGTGTTTCATCGTAATCCTCCTTTATAAATGGTCGATCCGTTTGCTAATCATCCCTGAGACACGGAAGACGGAGAAAAATGGTATGCATCCTGCGATAAACGTCGCGTGCCATTGGCCCCGTCAACCATGTCAAACTTCTCCCTCTTTATTTCGTTGCCGATGCTATCTCTGTACACCAGCTCGTCAGTACCCAGGTCGTATTCAGGAATTTCAAAGTCCTCCCATCGCGCTAGGAAATAGCGGTAAAACGGCGTGTACAGGCTTGCCAAATTTTGCTGGTGCTCAAACACGCACTCCGGCATGGACTGAACATCCAAGCCCGGGTGATAATGTTTGATCCACGCGTAGTCGCCGAGAATGGCCAGCCTTAGAAAAGGAGTGTCTCCATAGAGCTTCAGCCTGATGTGTTTCTGGAGTGCCTTGAGCCCCTTAAGAAACTCGATGCTCTTTCTTACTTGTTCGTGAAAATTCTCCACGGTAACACCGGGGTCGAGAATGCTATTTGCGCGAGCGCGCGCGCCTTCGCTGTACGGATTGAGGAGCATGACTTTCGCCTTGCGGCAGTTCTTCAGCACGTCGTGAAGATCTCCTTTCACGTCGACCAGGGTATGAAACCCCGTAGAGGAGATAATCATCATGTCTCGGGCGTAACCTTGCTTCTTCTTCAACTTTCTGATTTTTCTCTGCGCGAACAACCCCCTGGTCGGAAAGAAATGAACCATACCGGAGCCTCGGGCCATCTTGGCAAATTTCCTATCAGTCCAACTTCGACCAACGTAGTTAAAAAGGATAACGAGCAGCAGGGCGAGGGTTAGTTCCGTCGCGATCAAAATGATCTTCTGATTTTCCGGCACAGACCAGTACGCCAAAAAATTCCGGGCGGTGAAGCTGACCAAAAAGGGCAGAGAAAAGGCGATCCCGGCGCTCAGGGCGACCAGGAGGACTTGGTA
>JACPFE010000571.1 GCA_016183145.1 Deltaproteobacteria bacterium
GCCAAACAACTGCGTGAAAGCGCTCAGACTCGCTTGAAGGACCTCGGCGAAAGTCGTCGAGCCGCGCACTGCGGCTACCGCGTTGGGGGTGCGAATGTGAATTTCATCCCTCGGCCCCATGAGCTGGCGGGCGACATTGACCAGCACCGCGCCGGAGCTGAGCTCAATCGTTGACCTTGTGCCGCCGCCCGGAAGAGTTTCCTCCCGAACCTCAAAACGGCTCAACTCTCTAACCGTCACTGTGGCTTTTCCCCCGAACAGAATGCGCGCCAGCGATTTCTCCCGGGTATCGATGACGTCTCGGATGATAACACCGTCCTTGACCCGAAGCGCTGATGGAGCAGCTATGGTCGAGCGGGTTAGTTGAGCTTGTCCTTGGACCGCGGTAACCACTCCAGAGGGCTGCTGCTGGCCATAGAGCAGCGTGGGAATGAACAGCAGAGTTAGAACTGCGTCCCGAATCGGACTGAGTCGTGGGCGATACCTTTTCATAAATCACCTCCCGTTGTGAAAAGCACAGATCTAATTACTCTGTGTCTCGAACGAAACAATCAACCGGCATCACCTATATCTCGCTGCGGCGGGTTGTCAAGAGACCACGTCCCGGCTCCAACGTACCGGGGACTGCAGTGCTGGAGCACCCTGTGCGCCCTGATACCCATGATGACCAGATGGGGTCATCAGTTCACTGCATCAACCTGTTCGGGGATCTAGAGCAGGAGTCGTGCCGCGAAGGGCTGTACCGCGCTGACAGTTTGTGTCCACAAACGTCATAAATGCTAACTTAGTAGACCCAGGCATCGCCGCCTCTTTCCACCGCTTGCGAGGCGCGATACTGGTAAAGCTGCCGTAATCCGAATCTCCACCCGAGCGGAAGAAATTAAACTGAAAGGCGCAAAGGGGAAAAACAGTCCCAGTTGATGTTCAACAGTGAATCATCCGGGCGAGGTTCATGACTGCACTAGACCTTTTAGCTTTTCTAATTGCCCCAGGGAGCCACAAACGATCAGCCCATCGCCTTCGTGGAGCTGTGTATTAGGGCCAGGGTTTAACTCATAGTTCTCATCCCGCGCGACGGCGATCACGACGAGACCCGCTTTGTCGTAAATCCTGCTATCTTCGAGGGAGCGCCCTATGAGAGTGGAGCCGGCGGGAATCTTCGCCTCTTCCACCCTCACTGCGTCACCGCGCGCGCGCAACATCTTGTCAAGAAAAGAGACCACCGTGGGTCGAATCATCTCCGACGCCATTCTCAGGCCGCCGATAGAATTCGGACAGACAATGCTATCCGCGCCGGCCTTGGCCAGCTTGGGCCGAGATTCGGGCGCCACGAGCTTGGCCACGATCCTGAGCCGCGGGTTCAATCCGCGCGCGGTCAGGGTCACAAATAAGTTGTCCGGGTCCTGCGGCAAGGCAGTCACCAAGCCTCTGGCCTCATGAATCCGTGCCTGCGAAAGGGTCTCATCGTCGGTGGCGTCGCCTTCGATATAAAGCACGGAACCGATTTTCTCGACTTGCTTGATCCTGTCTCGATCCCTTTCGATGATGACGAAAGGGATCCGCACCTTGAGAAACTCCTCGACGACGTGACGACCGGTTTCCCCGATACCGCAAAGGATAATGTGGTCTTTGAGCCTTTTAATCTCGGTCTCCATCTTTTTTCTCCCGATGATACCCGTGAGGGATCCTTCGACGACGAACGCAGTGCCGGCAGTTAATCCATAAGTTAACGCACCCACGCCCACCAAAATGAGAAAGATTGTAAAGACCCGGCCCGCGGGCGACAATGGATGAGTTTCTCCATATCCCACGGTCGCTAGAGTAATAACCGTCATAAAAAGCGAATCGAAAAAGTTCCAGCCTTCGATCAGTTGGTAACCGATGACGCCTACTAGAAGAGCCAGTAGGATAACGAGAATTGCGAGGAGGAGCCTGCGACCAGACGTTTCCATGAGACAGTCTTCTCATCTGATTGAAAGGAGCTTGGAATCACGCGGTATCGGCAATTCCAAGTTAAGTTGCGACAGGGACTGCCTTTCGGCTTGCGAAGGCCCCACTCGAAACAACCATTGATCAAAGCGCACCATGTCCACCTCTGTCCGTCTGCCAAAATAAATCGCAACCTCCACTTCCATAGGGCGGTATAAATTTTTCGGCGATAGCCTGCGATATTTCCCGAAAGAAAATTTATACATATCTGCTTTTTGCGCACCCCTTTGGATAAAAAACGACATGCGATCGACCGTATAGGTGGGGCCCCTTCGATCGAGGCGCAACTCGACGTGAGGGAGCATTACCGCAGAAGACTTCGGCCGGCCGGTAAGCACGGGATGGGGCCCACTGACTGCGCCGTCCGTCAGTTCCCACCCATAACCGCTTAAGTAACCGTAGAGGTTTAGGAACATGAAAGGCAAGCGAGTACCGAGCATCTGAGCAAGCGGAGACATGGCTACACGAATGATCTTTTGTGGGTCAATTTCGGGAACAACAGCGTTTTCTCGTGACGTCGCTTGGGGGAAATCCAGCTCCTTTGTGTACCTCGCGCCCCTCTGAGGTCCCGACACAAAATCCACTCGTACTCGTTCCGTGCCTCCACCGTTTTCCTTTTCCGAGATCGTCCTTCCGAGTACAAACCGCCGCTCACTACTATCAGACGCTCTGACGAATCCACCCCTGGCAAACTCGATGCATTCGTCTTTCGCAGCGATTTGCTCACAGTTCATCTGTTTTCTTAGCGCCTCAAAAACCTCATCCCCATTTCTCGCAAGCGCATAGGGCGATAGCGATTGCAGTCCCATGGCGGTCATCAATAGCAGATTTATAGTTTTGATATTCACAAAAATTTCCTCGTTGACGCTTTCCTCTTGTTATTATATCGACAAGTTCATGGCAAGTCATTATTATTATGAACATTTCTCGCCACGATCATCCAGGTCACCCTTGAAATATGTAGAAAATGTCTCATGATTACGAAGGCACCCTCAAGTCAATGGCCAACAATCGGCAAGAATAACGGTAAAAAACTGTTGA
>JACPFE010000574.1 GCA_016183145.1 Deltaproteobacteria bacterium
AACCGAAGAATTCCCGGATTTTCAACAAGCCGTGTCGTCGTTGGGATGACGATCGTCGATGGATACTCGGCCTCATTGACGAGATCGGATTGGAGCACCAGGGCAGGCCGAAGCTTTCCGGGTTTGGTTTTGATGCGGGGATTGAAATCTATGATGTATAAGTGTCCCCTTTTGATGGGCATTTACTCGTTCCCATTCGCGCGGGCGACACCGGCGTTGAAAAGTTCTCTGTTCTCTTCACGATCAGCGGCGCCGCAGCGATTCACGGAGTCCTGGATATCGCGCCGTAATTTTTCTTCCTGGCTTTTCTTTTCCAAAGTTCTTAGCGCGGCGCGGATCAGCCCCGATTTGCTCGCGATCCCCAGTTCTTTACGCAGCCTTTCGATTTGCTCCTCTTCCTTTTTTGAAACGGCTATCGCTCCCATAATGCTCCTTGTTAGAGGACTTATTATGTCATTTATAATTCAGCCCATGTTTCAAGTCAAACTCATTAGAACCAGGGCTGCGAGTCCGCATCGTCGGGCTGCAACTCCTGTCAACGAAAAATTTGTCGCACAAGTTGCGAGGATCTCAAACAAGGCACCGAGGCGGTATGGATTCATCGTAAGCCGCCAAGCAGATCGGCTTCACGATTCCACCCAATGTGCTGGTGCGGGCGGATAAGGTGATTCAGTAACAGTTGCCAGTGGTCAGGATCAGTTGTCAGTACAAAGACAGGAGCGAAGACCATGAATTCAAAATATCTTTTCTGGTTACTGACAACTTTCTTGCTGCCAACTACCCCTACCCACCGTTCCCATACGTTGACATTGAGTAAGATTTCTAATAATTTTTGACAATCTCTCGGTTACAGGTGCTTAATTATTATGGAAGAAGCAAGCGGTTGGCAGAATATTCTGGAGATTGCTACCAAACCCGATAACATCCCGATCGTCGGCATGCTCCTCCTCGTCATTTTCTTTACCTGGCTGGGCCTAAGAGAAGCTTTCAAGCACGACAAGCTGATCGAGGAAGGTAAGGAAGACGAGATTCCCAATGAAATGTGGAAATAGATGTTGAGAGGATGGCTAGCGGTCGTAGCCGTCCTCCTGGGGATACATTTTTCTTTTGCCGCGGACATTGGCTCACCGTTGCAGAAAGACCGGCGCTGGGAAGAGTCGCGCAAATATCTCGCTGAAGGCAAGTTCGGCGAGGCGAAAGCTTTATTTGAGGAATTACTCAAGCAATATCCAACCGAGGCTGACGTTCATCTGTTCCTAGGCATCACGCAACTGCGGCTGCGTAATCCCGAGGCGGCGGTATCGGCGATCAAAAGGGCGCTCGACGAAAACCCGAGTCACGCCGACGCAAAAACGCTGTTGGGCTGGATCGAGCTGGAAGTCCGCGGCGATATTGACGCCGCGATTAAAGAGTATCAGAAGGTCATTGAGCTGCGTCCGGAGCTGGCCGAGGCCTACAGCAACCTCGCGGCGGCCCAAAGAAAAAAGGGCGAACTTGGCCGGGCGCTCGAAAGCCTCACTGAGGCGCTCAAGCGCAAGCCGGATTTTGCCGCGGCGCTGACGACCCGCGGCGGGATTTTCGCCGAGCAAAATAAATGGGCGGAAGCGCGCCGCGACTTCGAGCAGGCGCTCAAGATCAATCCGGCCGACGACGGCGCGCTTTACGGTTTGGCGCAAGCCTTGCGCGAAGCGCGGGATTACGCCGGCGCGCAGAAAGCCCTCGGGGAATTGATCTCACGCTCGCCTAATTTTGTTTATTGGCTGGAGTGGGGACGCATCGGACTCATTCGTTATTGGTGGGTATGGTTATCCGTGGCCATCGGGGTTTTTCTTAAAGGACGTTTCATGCAGAAAGCGAGGATAGTGGCGAATGGCTGAAGCGACCAAGAAGCGCAAGGGCACGGCTCTGCTGGCCGTCATGGATGAGAACTGCTCGAGCTGCGCCGGCTCGCCATTGTGCGAGGCCCATTGTCCGGTCGACGGCTGCATCAATCTGCTTTACGAAGAAGTGCCGGGCGCGGGCCTCAAGCCCTACCGCGTGTTTGTCGATAACGACAAGTGTATCGGCTGCCAGATGTGTTACAGCGACGATCTCACCAAAATTCATCAACACAAAGAGACCGGTGAGATTTTCTACGAGTATGCCAACCGATTCTACGACAGCGCGAAAAAGCCCGTAGAGCCGGACGCGATGCCCAAGAAGATCCAACTCCAGTTGATTGGCACGGAATCTGAAGACCGTCTGGACAAGAAAATCTGTCCCTGGGACGCCATTAAAATGTACGAATTCGAGGACGGCCTGCAGATGGCGGAGCAGTTCTACGACATCACCAAGATCAAGCAAGTCAACGGCTTGTACGTCGTTGACAATGAGGAGAAGGCGCGGCTGGAGGAGAAGCAAAAGGATCTTTACTACTAGGCCCAATAGCGGGGAGCGAAATTTGTATGGCAGGTAAAGTAGAGTTGATGGAAACGGTACTCCGCGATGCGCATCAATGCCTTCTGGCGACGCGGATGCGCACCGAGGACATGCTGCCGATCGCGGCGAAGCTCGATCAGGTGGGTTACTGGTCGATGGAAACCTGGGGCGGGGCGACCTTCGATGCCGCCTTGCGCTATTTGAAAGAGTGCCCCTGGGAGCGGCTGCGCAAGCTGCGGGCGGCGATGCCCAAGACCCGCTTTCAAATGCTCGTGCGCGGGCAGAACGTCGTCGGCTACCGCAACTATCCTGACGACGTCGTGCAAGCTTTCATCGAGCGCGCCGCGGCAAACGGCATCGATGTATTTCGGGTTTTCGATGCCATGAACGACATCCGCAACATGAAAACCGCCATCGACGCCGGGCTCAAGGCGGGCAAGACCGTCGAAGGCGGGGTCTGCTATACGATCAGCCCAGTGCACTCGCCGGATTACTTTCTCCGCGTTGCGGAGAAATTGGCGGAAACCGGCGTGCAGATCATTTGTCTCAAAGATATGGGCGGCTTGCTGGCGCCCTACGCGGCCTACGAGATCATCAAGAAAATAAAATCGCGCATTCCCTTGCCGCTGCATCTTCATTCCCACTGCACCACCGGTCTCTCGCCGATGAATTATCTGATGGCCATCGAGGCGGGCGCGGATATTTTGGATACGGCGATCGCGCCGCTGTCCCAGGGAACCTCGCAGCCGGCCACCGAGCAGGTGGTGGCCGCGCTGATGGGCACCGCGCATGATACCGGGTTGGATCTCGCTAAGCTCGGTGAAATCGCCGAATATTTTTACCAGGTGCGGCGTAAATACGCGGAGTTTGAAAGCCCGGTCAATAATCAGATCAAAACCGACGTTTTGGTGTCGCAGGTTCCCGGCGGCATGTTGTCAAATCTAATCGCCCAATTGCGCCAGCAAAACGCCGAAGACAGGCTCGATGCGGTGCTGGAGGAAATGCCGCACGTTAGAAAGGATCTCGGCTACCCGCCGCTGGTGACGCCCACCAGCCAGATCGTCGGCTCCCAGGCGGCGCTTAACGTGATGACGGGCAAGCGCTATGGCGTCGTGGCATCGGAAACGCGCAATTATCTCATGGGGCTTTACGGCGAACCGCCGGGTCCGGTCAGCGAAGAAATAAAAAAGAAAGTCCTGGGAAAGAAACAGCCCATTACTTGCCGGCCGGCGGACTTGCTGCAGCCGGGCCTGGAGGCGGCGCGCAAAGAGATCGGCAGCCTGGCGGCCAGCGAAGAGGACGTGATTTCCTACGCGCTGTTTCCGGAGATCGCGAAGGAATTTTTCCTCTCGCGGGACGGACGGCAAGATAGGCAACAGGCAGTAGGCAGTAGGCAATAAACGTAGGGGCAAGGCATGCCTGGCCCCTACTAGATGATCTTATTCAGCGGATACTCGATGATCCCCACCGCGCCGTTCTGAATCAGCTTCGGAATCAAGTCGCGCACGATATTTTCCGCGATCACGCTTTCGACGGAGTACCACTTGACGCCCTTGAGCGCGGCGGATTGGTACAGTGTTGCGATGGTCGGCGCCGTGATGCTCGGGATGAGTTGCACGACCTTGTCGAGATCGGCGGCGGCGACGTTGAGCTTGATGCCGACTTTGGCTTCCGCGGAAAGCGCGCCTTGGAGCAGGAGCTTGATCTGCTCGATTTTCGCTCTTTTCCATGAGTCGTTCCAAGCTTGTTTGTTGGCGATCAGTTGGGGACAGGACTCCATCAAATCCGCGATGATTCTTAAACCGTGAGCACGGATCGTCGTACCGGTTTCGGTAACTTCGACGATCGCGTCGACCAGCCCTTCCGCGGCCTTCGCTTCGGTGGCACCCCAGGAGAATTCCACTTCCACGGCAATCTTGCGCTCGGCGAAGTAGCGCTTGGTGAAGTTGACCATTTCCGTGGCGACCCGTTTGCCCTTGAGGTCCTCGAGTTTTTTGATCGGCGAGTCGTGGGGCACGGCAAGCACCCAGCGCGTCGGCCGAAAACTCGCTTTCGAGTAGACCATCTCGGCGACGACAACGACGTCGGAGGCGTTTTCCAGGGTCCAGTCTTTGCCGGTGACTCCGGCGTCGAGGATGCCGGACTCGACGTAACGGGACATCTCCTGGGGCCGCACCAGGCTGCAACGCAGCGTCTCATCATCGACCGTCGGGAAATAGCTGCGGCTGGAACCGGAAATTTTCCAGCCCGACTTTTTGAAAAGGTCGATGGTGGCCTGCTCCAAACTCCCTTTGGGCAAACCCAGCTTAAGCTCGCTCACTTTTTGTAGACCTCCCTCGGGTCGAAAACTTTCTTGGCCACGACCTTCCAGTCTTTCTTGGCTTTCTTGCGGAAGAAGCAGCTCTTGTAACCTTCGTGGCACGCCGCCCCGCCGATCTGGCGCACTTGCAATAGCACCGTGTCGGCGTCGCAGTCGATGAAGATATTCTTGACGACTTGAAAGTGGCCCGATTCCTCCCCCTTGAACCAAAGCCCCCGGCGCGAGCGGCTGTAATAATGAGCCTTGCCGGTCTTCACGGTCTTGTTCCAAGCCTGTTTATTCATGTACGCGACCATCAGAACTTCGCGCGTGCCGTAGTCCTGGACGATGACAGGAACAAGCCCATCGCCCTTCACAAAATCGATCTTTGCCGCCGCCATAGGGATTTACCTTAAGTTTGCTTAGCTAACATATCTATTGCTCCCTTATCTTCTTTCGCCTGTTGAGTTGAATCCTTACGTGTCCCGCTCGCTCGTCGGTCCCAACTCGCCGGTGCACCAGGGGACGAAGGCTTTCATTTTGCACGTTGCGCCGTTGGCCTTGAGTTCCTTCTCGAAGATCGAGTGGATCTCGCGGTCTTCGTCCTCGTACTCGATCTGCCAGCCGCCCTCCTTCATGCTCCGGTCGGCGCCCTCTCCGCCGCCGCCCTTGGGTGTCCTGAGGCCCATATCGCCCGGCCGCAGCGCCAGGTAACGCGCCCGGGTCGTCCCGGAATTAAAGTGCTGGTGAGTGCAGTTGTCGCTGGGAACGATGACCATGGAACCGACCTGCCAATCGCACTTGACCATGTCGGAGCGATCCTGTTTGGTCCAGACCAAGGAGTAGCCGGCGGTGCCGCTGAGCAGCACCAGGTGCGCGCCGGGGCCGTGGCGGTGGCCCTTCTTGTAGGTGCCGACGGGAAACTCGGAGATATGGCTCTTCGTGTTATTGTTGGCCATCTCCAGCATGGCGTTGACGCCGCCGGCGCCGCGCTCCTTCCATCCATATAAGAGCATGTCCGGCGCGTTGGCGATGAAATTGGACTCCCAGATGCGCCGGTTAAAGAGCTTGCCCTTGCCGCTGAAGTAATCTTCCTCGCCTGCGTAGCGGCCGCTGAACATGCGATCGCAGTTGAAGATGAATTCATTGTCCGCGAACAGCCGCATCATCGGCGGGGCGCTGGTCACGGCGATGTAGCGGGCCGGCTCGTTGCCGCTGCCGTTGAAGTTCTGGTACCAGGTGTTGAGTGGAATGGAAAAGAGGCTTCCGGCGGTCCACTCGAAGCTGCTCTTGCGTTTGTCATCGTGCCAGATCGTCGTCGCGCCGCGGCCAGAAACCACATAGAACGTGAGCTCGTACATATGGTGCTCCGGCTCAGACTTGCCCCCGGGCTTTATCTCGACGACGTGACAGTCGTTGGGCAGGTGACGGTTGGCGATGTGGATGACCGCGCCCGTGCCTCCTTTGCGTTCCCACGGCCCCAGCTCGATTTTCGCCAAGCTGGGAAAGTAATACTGCTCGTAAACTTTCACGCCCTCCTTTTTTAGCCATTCCGCATAGGGATCGGACTTGAAATAGTCCTTCAGGCCTTCCTTGGGGGTCTCCGCGACTTTCATGTCGGTGCCTAGCATTACCACGGTTGCAGTCCTCCTCTAAGTAAAATGATCGGAAATCGGGATTGCCGCTTCGCGCCCTTTTGAATTAACCGCTATGGGGCCAATTTGTCAACGAGCAGAATAAAGAGGTCAAGCGGGAGCGGTTGTTGGTGCCGTGACTGAGAGTCCAAGCGATCACACGCTGAAGCCGAATACAAAAGCGAGATCGGGAGCCCGTGAGGGACGACGAGACCCGGCTACTTCCGGTAGCGCATGCGCGTGCCGTTTCGGACCTCGGATTTCAAAGCCCCCTTAAATCCGATGATCGGCATCAAACGGAAGTTCTTAAGTTTTTTTCCTTGTGAAACCGCTCCAGGGCGAGCCGGATCAGCCGGTCGATGAGCTCGGCATAGGAGATGCCGCTCGCTTGCCACATTTTAGGATACATGCTGATCTTGGTGAAACCCGGTATGGTGTTGATCTCGTTGACGATGATCTCGCTTTGGCCGCGCAGAAAAAAGTCAACGCGAGCCATCCCCTCGCAGCACAGGAACTTGAAAGATTGAAGCGCAAGCTCTTGAATCCGCTTGACCAATGCCTTCGGCAATCGGGCGGGAACGATCAGTCGCGCGCCTTTCTCGTCAAGATACTTGGCGTCGTAGGAATAGAAATCGTGGCTCGTGATGATCTCTCCCGGCAACGATGCGATGGGTTTTTCATTTCCCAGGACCGAGCATTCGATTTCTCTGCCGCGGATACATTCTTCGAGCAAGATTTTATTGTCGTAGCGGAAGGCTTCCCTCAGCGCGCGACCGAATTCCTTTTCATCGGTTACCTTGCTGATGCCCACCGATGAGCCGAGGTTGGCGGGCTTGACGAAAAGCGGCAGACCGAGAGCCCGCTTCACGCGCGCGAAATCGATTTGGCCCACCGCGCCGCGCTCGAAAACCAGGAATTTCGGTACAGGTATCCGCGCGTCCCGAAGCAGGCGCTTCATTACGTCCTTGTCCATGCCCACGGCGGAGCCCAAAACGCCGGCGCCGACGAACGGCAGGTTGGCGAGCTTCAGCAATCCCTGAACTGTGCCGTCCTCGCCGAAAGGTCCGTGGAGTACGGGAAAAACGACGTCCACCCTGCCCAAAACGCGGCGCGGCGCGAGCCGGATCATCGGCGTCGCCGTCGCTCCCGGCAAGACGGCCGTAGCCTTCCCCCTGTCTCGGAGTTCCACTTGCGACGGTTGCGAATCGCGCAACAGACGCGCGCCCTCGTCGATAAACCAGCGCCCTTGCTTATCGATGCCGATGGCAACGATCTGATATTTTTTCTTGTCCATCGCGGCGGCGATGTTTCTGGCCGAAATGAGAGAGATCTCGTGTTCGGCGGATTGCCCGCCGAAAAGTATGGCGACGCGTAGTCTTTTTTTCATTCGTCGTGCTTCCGAGAGCGAACCGAGGATCGAGGATGGAAGATCGAGGATAGAAGGGGGAGAATCGATCTTCGATCCTCCATCCTCTATCCTCGATTGATTTGCGTCCGCTTACGACTTCTTCACCGCCGCCGGCGCCTGTCGCTCGATGACCTTCACGACTTTTCCGGGGTAGCTTTGCTTGTCGAATTGCAGGACGAAGTATTTCGCCTTGACCGGATCGCCTTTGTTGTCGAAGGCGATGGCGCCGGTGACGCCTTTGAAGTTCTTGATGTTGCGCACCGCCGCGGAGACTTCCGCGCGGCTGGGCTTTTTGCCGCCGCTGCTCTGCAGCGTTTGCTCCACCGCTTTGATGCCGACCAACGCGGCGTCATAGCCGTACATGCCGAAGGATTCGATATCCTTGCCGAAGCGCGCCTTGAACTTTTTGGCGAAGGCGGCGGTTTCGGGGTAAGCGTCAGGCGGCCCGGCCACGCTGGTGTAATAGCTTCCGGTGACCGAGGTGCCGGCGATTTTGACCATCTCCGCGGAATCCAATCCGTCGGGCCCCATAAACTTCGCCTTGACCCCCTTCTCGCGCATCTGCTTGAGCAACAGCCCGCCCTGGTGGTAGATGCCGCCGAAGTAGACCAGTGCTGGATTTTTCGCCTTCATCGGAATGATCATCGGCGAAAAATTGGCGCGCTCTTCCGTGCCGTCGTAACCCAGGACATTCATCCCCAGCTTCTTTGCCTCGCCGCGGAAGTTGTCGGCCACGCCCTGGCCGTAGAGCGTTTTGTCATGGATGATGTAGACCGACTTGAGTTTCAAATCCTGGGCGGCGAAGCGCGCGCCGACGGGACCCTGGACATCGTCTCGCCCGCACACGCGGTTGACGTTGGGATAGCCCCGGTCGGTGATTTCGGTTGCCGTGTTCGCCGGCGAGATCATCACCAACATGGCGTCTTTGTAAACTTCGGATGCGGGCAGGGCGACGCCGGAGTTGAAATGGCCGACTAAGACCAGAACGTCCGGGTCGGCGACGACATTGCGCGCGTTGGCAACGCCGACCTCGGGCTTGGCCTGATCATCGTAAGGGACCAGGATCAAGTCATATCCAAGCGCCTTAAACGCTTTGCTGGTTTCCTCGACCGCTAATTGGGCGCCCAGCTTGATATGCTCGCCCAGAGCGGCTTGTTCGCCGGAGAGCGGCGCCTGAACGGCGATCTTGATAGTGCCCTTTTGCGCCCAAGCGGCGGGCGGAGCCGTCAAGAAGAATGAAAACAGCAGAATCGCAAGGATTCGTCGCTTCACGTTACTCTCCTCCTTCTTATTAGGCAAAAATTTACGCGAACCCGACGGCCCAGTCAATGCAAATTTGCAGTTATCTCGTGTCCGTTGACAGCGGGTGTTACGAGAGGCTAGATACTTACCTTGGAAATGTTGAACAGAACGACTCCAGGAAAATTTATCCCGCCAAGACGCCAAGGCGCAAAGTTAAGAAGATTCTTCGAATTCTCAGAACTTTGGCGCCTTTGCGCCTTTGCGGGAGACATGCTTTTTTCGATCTCGTCTTCGTTTCCGAATTTAAAATACTTTTGGCTAGGCTTTCCGCCATGATCATTAGCGTCGGTGTCGATCTGGCTGAAGTGGAGCGCATCCGAAAGGCGTTGGAAGACCCGCGCATCGGCAAGCGCTTCCGCGAGCGCGTGTTTACAGCCAAGGAGATTCAATACTGCGAGAAGAAGCGGCGCGGGCGCTATGAGAGTTACGCCGGCCGCTTCGCCGCCAAGGAGGCGGTGATGAAGGCGCTCGGCCGGGGCTGGGGCGCGAAGGTTACCTGGCTCGACATCGAAGTGGCGCGGGCGCCGAGCGGCAAGCCGGAGATCGTCCTGCATGACAAGACCGCCCGCCTCGCCGAGGAGTTGGGCATTCGCCGCTGGGCGCTCTCGATCACACACACTGCCGAGCACGGCCTCGCCTACGTGGTCGCCGAGGGGGAATAGGAACGTTCAAAGTTCCAGGTTCAAGGTTCAACGTTGAACTCGGCACATGGAGTCCGAAACCTTGAACGTTGAACTTTGAACCTTGAACGTCTATTGCCCGCCTCGGCCCTTCGCCGGCAACAGAAACAAAATACCCAGCGCCCAGACACCGAAGAGGAGTCCGGCGACGGTCCAGGGAGTTTTTCGCCGACCGCTGTGGCTGGCGACGACGCGGCAGAGCACGGCGTCTAGAATGTGCACCAATGACGCTGTGCGCAACAGCGTTGTCGGTTCCATTTCCGGCCTGACCAGAAGAAGTCCGGTGAGATAACCCACGATCTGATAAAAATCCACCGCGGCCCTTGACGCTTCCTTCTTTGAGCGAATATACTCGGTCTCCGCGAAAATAGGAACCTC
>JACPFE010000575.1 GCA_016183145.1 Deltaproteobacteria bacterium
GTCTCGATGAAGCTCTCGAAATTCGCGAGAGGCTTGCCGCACTGGAAGCCCGCGTGGGCCGTTAGAATCTCGCATTTCTTGCCCGAAATTGACTGGTCGCCGGCATCAACGCGTTTCGCAGCGAGATCGATTTCGCACTGCTCGCTTAGGTTTCCGCAGTAAGTTGGTCGAAGTTGACGTCAGGGGTAGAACTCGGATATCGTCCGCCGGTGGCGATACAATTAATCCAAATCGACTTGAACGCCTTGAAACGTTCGAACGTCGTGAAGAAGACGTTCCCCGCCTCGCCGGCCAGCGGGAGGACTATCTCGTCAAGGCGCTGCGCGAATACAAGAACAACACGCGCCGAGGCTACGACGCATCAAGGGCGGACGTGCTTTACTCTATCAGCGACGAGCAGATCTTTGATTTAGCCTACTTCCTCGCGCGTCTTCCCTGATCCTCGAATCCGCCACCACGGCCGTAAATTTCATCTGGGCAACATCGCCCGGTATTTTGCTGCCATCGGCGTAAACCTTTCGACGGTTTAGGCGTTGCACAGAAAAGGATCCTATCGGACAAGTTTTGTCTAGCGCCGAGACTATTGTCGAAACTAAGGCCATGATGGCGAACTCTGTCATCACAAAAACAACAAGTGATCTATGGCATGGATGTTGCCCCTAGAGTAGGTCATCGCAAAAAATCGCTGATTCCTACGGCGCGGGGCTATTGCTGCGCAGTTTCTCCGCGGGCCCTGAAATTGAACACGCATGGTGGAAGAATCATGGGTCTATGGAAAAAGAATTCAAATTCCAAGCATGGCGCAACGTCGGTTATCGATCACGGCTGTGAAGCGCAGGGGCGTCTCAATTTCGTCGGCACGGTGGCGATGAACGGGAAATTTCGCGGTGAACTTTTCTCCGCCGACACGCTGCTCCTGGGAGCGGAGGGGGAAGTCGAAGCCGAGGTCCAGGTGGCCGTCGGTATTATCAGCGGGCAGATCAAAGGCAATATCACCGGCCGGGAGCGCGTCGAGATCAGCGGCACGGCGCGCGTTTTTGGGAACATTGTAACTCCTGTGCTGGTGCTGGAAGAGGGCGCGGTAATCGACGGACAGTGCAAGACCGACCGGCGCGAGGCTGCTAATCATGATTAACGCGTACTCGATCCTCATCCTAAGGGGAACACGGATGCGCCGGTTTGCGATCTCCCCGCAAGAACTTCGCCAGTTGCTGTTGTTGGGCGCGACTCTATTTTGTTTCAGCTGGGTCTATTTTAGCGAGCAATTCGCGCTGCAGAGAAAAAAGGTCGAGGAGGTTGTCGCCAAGGCGCAAACTCAGAAGGAAAAGCTATCGACCTTGCGCAACCAGGCAAGGGAAGTGCAGGATGCGTTGGCGCGCTGGAAAGGGTTGCGCGAAAAAATTCAAGCGTCGTTGCCGCGCCGAGATAAGGCATCTGCTGCGGGGCGGCACGAAGCGGAGGAATTACAAGAGGTCCTTGCCTCTCTCCAACGCGAGCTTAAGCGGATGATCGCGTCGCTGCCTTCCGATTGGCCGGTAGAAGGACAGGTCGTCTCAGGTGTTGGGATACGGTCCTCGCCCTGGACAGGCGAAATGGAGTTCCATGCCGGGCTGGACATACCCAAACCGATAGGTACGCCGGTGCATGCTGCCGGCGATGCGGTCGTCGCGTCCATCGACGGCAAACGCGGGACGATAGTCTTGGACCATGGCCAGGATATCAAAACTCAATACGCCCACCTCTCCAAGATTTTCGTCAACGAGGGAGAATATGTCCATAGAGGACACGCGATCGCGCAAGTGGGAAATACCGCAAAGAGCANNNNGTCCCCATCTCCACTATGAAGTAAGGGTCGACGGCGTCGCCGTCGACCCGCGCCAAAGCCTCCTTAGTCTAACGCCGTCGAAGTAGCCGCCCGCCGCATCCGACTGGGATGACTGAAGAGGGATTCACAAGAAGTCCTCGATCTTTGGCATCTAAATTAAGCCCGGAAACGGGATCGTTCTTTCCGACCTAATTACCCTGCTACTAGAACACGAAAAAAATCCCCTTGACACCATAAGCGACTTGGAGGATAAGTTGGCCAGTCGGCGAGCCCGCATGATTTCCGTTCTCTCGACGTACTGATACGGAGGTATTTATGGACGTTTCGAGACGTGGTTTTCTCAAACTGTCTGTTGCGGCAGCGGGTGGCACGGCGCTGGGAGGACTGGTCGGATCGGGAGTGAACCTCGGCCCAACGCTAGCCCGGGCGCAGGAACTCAGGATCAAGGACGCAAAGGTTACCCCAAGCCTTTGCCCCTATTGTTCGGTGGGCTGCGCCACCCTCGTTCATACGGTCAATGGGCAGATCGTCAACATCGAGGGCGATCCGCGCAGTCCCCACAACGAAGGCACCCTCTGCCCCAAGGGCGCTGCGATCTTCCAGCTCCACGTAAATCCCAATCGTCCAACGCAGGTTCTCCATCGGGCCGCCGGCGCCAGCGACTGGGAAGTATGGGACCTCGAGCGCGCGATGAACCGCATCGCCGAGCTGGTGAAAAAGACACGCGACGAGACCTTCATCGAAAAACTTCCCAACGGCAAGGTCGTCAACATGACGCCCGCCATCTTCGCCCTCGGCGGCGCCACGCTCGAAGCCGAGTTCAACCACGTGCACCAAAAGCTCATGCGCGGCCTCGGCATCGTGGCGATCGAGAACCAGGCGCGGATATGACACAGCTCTAGCGTCCCCGGTCTGGGGACACGATTCGGCCGCGGCGCGGCCACGCTCTACCCCCGCAGCATGTACGATTCCGACTGCGTTGTGGTCATGGGGTCCAACATGGCGGAGAACCATCCGGTCGCGT
>JACPFE010000576.1 GCA_016183145.1 Deltaproteobacteria bacterium
CTCGTTCGCTGGATTGGACCATCGCCATGGTAAATGACGCCCGGAGCGGATTATCCATGTAGGCGAAAAAGGAGCGGATGATCAACAGCGCAGCGGCCAGAGCTAAGGTCGGGACCAGCGGCAAAAACAGAAAGATGATCGACGCCAGCCCGTGGGAGAACGCCATGGTGCGCACGATCCCGAAACGACGAGCGATCAACGGCGCGCTGAGGAAGGAGAGGGCGGCGAGAATATAGGAAGTGAAAAAGATTACGCCGAGGGATTTTAGCTCGACACCGAAGCGCAAAAAAAACCAGTAAGAGATCAAGGAACCGGCCATACCGGCGCCGAAATTGTCGACCATCCCCAGCACGGACATCTTGGTGACGAAAACGCCGGTGACCTTGGAAATTTTCTTTTCGACTTGCCTGGGCTGGTGTTGTTCACCGATCATCCGGTAAACGAACAATAAGACGACGCTAAAAAGAATCGTAAGAAAGAAGAGCGGTTTATAAGACTCGGCGGCGCCCCAACCCCGCTCCTCTTGAAGAAACTGCGGCAGGCCGCTCGCCAGAGCGCCCAAAGCGCCCATGATCGACCCGACGCAGGAATTGACGGCGAAGATCTGATTCCTGTTCTCAGGCTGGCATTTCTCCGCCAACAAAGCCTCTTCCACCGGGTTGAACGGGCCGCCGCCCGAGCCACCGCCCCCTGAGCCGCCGGCGCCCACGTTGGCGATAATAACCGCCGCCAAGATGAAAACGAGGCTGGTGAAGTAGATGAGGATCACGTTCGAGACGATTGTCAGTAGGGCGAGGAGCATTAAGATCTTCCTGCGGCCGATGCGGTCGGACAGGTAGCCC
Source organism: Deltaproteobacteria bacterium (assembly GCA_016183145.1). Taxonomy (GTDB): domain Bacteria; phylum Desulfobacterota; class Binatia; order UBA9968; family UBA9968; genus JACPFE01. The sequence continues at coordinate 843 of JACPFE010000576.1, forward strand.
CAGACGGCCGTGAGCAGCGCGCTGCTGATATAAGCGACCGAGAAGATCACGCCGACGGTCACGGTCGAGTATCCGAGCCGGTCGAGATAGATCGCGAACACGACGTTTAAGTAGGAAAAGGCGAAAGCGCGGATGCCGCGTGACGCCATCAGCAACTTGGCGTCGTGGTGAAGCTCACGAAAGAAATCCATATGACTATAGTTGAAAGTTTTCGCAGCTTGCGCGAATTTTCTGGTGCCCACTCCGCTTGGCTACCCTGTTCGACAAATCCATTCTCACCACGAAGGCACGAAGGTCACGAAGGTTTCGGACATTGATATATTTAAACTTCTTAACTTCGTGTTCTTCGTGACCTGCGTGTTAAAAGTTGCATTTTCTTTTTGGTTGCGGACCTGCCGCGCTAAGCCATCGTGGTGAAATCCGTTGTTACTTATTGGCGGCAGCTTCGCCGCGCTGTGGCAGTGCCGTTCAAGTTTTGGAACTCTGCTCTTCCGGCGGCTTCACGTTGCGGAACATGAAGTAAAACACGCAGTCGTGAAACAACTGGAGAAAGCCGCCGAGAAAAATCGGCACGTTGAGCGAGAACGATTGCATCATGTAAGCCGAGAGCGAGGGACTGACCGCCACCGGAACATGGCGCGACAGGCTCGTTATTCCCGCTGCCGAACCGCGGTCCTCCGGTCTTACCACCCCCATGATAAACGAGCTGCGCAGCGGGTTATCCATGTACGCCAAAAAAGAGCGCAGGATCGTCATTGCTGCGGCCATGCTGAAGGTCGGCGCCAGAGGCAAAAATAAATAGATCAGCGACGCGGCGCCGTGAGAAAAGGCCATGGTCGGCACGACCCCGAGGCGCCGGGCGAGCAGCGGCGCCACGAGAAAAGAAAGGGCGGCAAGCAGATAGGAGAGAAAAAACATGAAGCCCAAGGATTTCAACTCTACGCCGTAGCGGAGAAAAAACCAGTAGGAAATCAGCGGGCTGATTAGCCCGCCGCCGAGATTATCGACCATGCCGAGCAGCGACATTTTGACGACGAAGCCGCTCACCGGCGCAGCGGAAGTTTTTTGCGCCTGGCGTCGGCGCGGCACATGGTGCTCCTCGATGCTACCGTAGGCGAAAATCAGCACCACGCCGAACAGAATCGTCAACAAGAAAAGCGGCTTGTAAGAAGCGATGGGCTGCCAGCTCCAAGTTTCTTGCAAATACTGGGGCAAGCCGCTCAGCAGCGCGCCCAGCGCTCCCATCGATGAGCCGACGAAAGCATTTGTCGCAAAGACATGATTTCTGCTCTGGGGCGTGCATTTCTCTGCGAGCAAAGCCTGTTCGACGGGGCTCATGGGGCCGCCGCCCTGACCGCCGGCGCCGGAACCGCCGGCGCCGACGTTAGCGATAATGACCGCGGACAGGATGAAAAAGAGATGGCTGAAGAAAACATAGATCGTGTTGGAGACGATGGTGAGCGCCGCCAGGAGCATGAGAATGTTCTTGCGGCCGTAACGATCCGAGAGAAATCCCCACAGGGCGGTTAGCACAGCGCCGCTAGCATAGGCGGTGGAAACCACCAAGCCGATGGTGACGGTGGAGTAACCGAGTTGGGCAAGGTAAATCGTAAAGACCACGCTCAAGTAAGAGAAGGCAAAGGCGCGGACTCCACGGGAGGCCATCAGGATGACAACATCGCGATGCAAATTGGCAAACATAACTGGATCTAGTGTCCTGTCTCAGAGATTCGCCACATAATGACCGCTTCGTGTTGTCGGAAAATCTCCCCTTCCCCTCTTTTCCAAAGAGGGGTAAGAGTCCGACGGAGAAAATTCCCCCTTTGGAAAAGGGGGATCAAGGGGGATTTGAGTGCGACTTTAGCCAATGCCATCGCTTGGAGTCTTTAGATGAATTTCCGAGTCACCACACTTAGGATTCCATCGATCTCTGGTACTTGTTGCGTTCGAAATCCAATTCCGTGCTGACGCCGATGGCGCGGAGCGCGTCGTTGGCGTTTTCCAGGGATGCGCTCCCCCGGACGGCCTGGGCGGGGCGTGACAAAGTCTCGTACAGTTTCGTCGCCGACATGAAGAAGGTGAGGGCAGTGAGCGGCGTCAGCTTGACGCTTCTCTGGCCGCTGCGGATTTTGCTCTCGCCCCAAGCGCCGCGAAAACAGCGCACGGGCACCGCGCTGGCTTCGGTGGGAACCGTTTTGACGACTTCTTCAAGCTCGGCGGCGACCTTCGGCGTCAGCGACCAACCGCCCAGCAAACCGCCCGCGCCGGCGAGTTTGCTCAGTGCGGATTCGATTTCATCGACGGTCAGTTCGCCGTCGCTGCCGTAACCGAAGACACCCCAGAGCGTGCGATGTCCAAGTTTTTCCATCTCGGCGAAAGCCGCCAGCATGATCGAATCCGCCAGCGGGCTGCGTAATCCGGGCTCGTCGCCTTGCGCGAGAGAATCGCCGCCCACGTCGAGACCGACGAGCAGGTCGGTGCTCAGTTCTTTCATTGCAACTTCGAGTCCGTCCACGGCGCCTTTTACTCCGCCGTTAATGTCGATGAGCAAAACCTCTTGGCCTTGAACCGCCGCCATTTTCGACTCGGCGAAAGGGACTCCAGTGGTGGTTTGGCTGTTGCCATTCGCCATCCATGCATATTCATGAAGGTCGCGGACGTTTCTGACTTCACTCAGCTTGCGCGGCCCGGGAATCGGGTCATAAACGGAACGTTCCCACGAGAGCCCGCCGAGGACGAATTCGAGGCCGCAGAACTCGAGAAACCGCGCCGCAGCCAGAGCGCCGACGACGTCGCCGCCGCCCCCGACGCCGATGACCAGCGCGCGCGAGGATGCACGGATCAAATCTTCGAGTGACTGTGAGCCGGGAGTCATTTAGGGATATGGGTGTCCTGTCCCGGCACCGGATTGGCGATGGCTTCCTCCAACGACTTGACGCCATGCCATTCGTTCGATGGGCGCACCCGGCCGTCGCTGCCGACCTGATCGACGCCCCAGTAGATTTCCAAAGAGTGATTATCGGGGTCACGAAACTCCACGGCGATCTGGCAGCCGGCGCGGCGGCGCCCTTCGAAGTCGATCTTCGCGCCGTGGGCCCGCAGGCGATCGCGCGCCCGGATGACTTCAGCGAGAGTGGCAACCTCGAATGCCAGATGATGCAGCTCGCGATTGGCATTCTTGCCGTCGCCCGCGCCGACTAAAGCGAGGCAATGATGATCGGTGTTGCAACGCAAGAAAACCATGCCGCCGGGCATCATCTCTTCGGGGTAGACATCGGAGATTTTGAAGCCGAGTACCTTAGTGTAGAACGTTGTCGATCTTTCCAAATCGCCAACCTGAAGCACCACATGGCCCAACTTGCTGATTCGGAAACCCATTCCCATGGGAGGAGACAGGCTCTTTAGCCCGTCGATATTTATAGCCATGCTCCCTCCTTGTGTCTTACGATCTCTTTAGTGGCCCAATCGGAGAAGTAGTAGAAAACCTTCGGATTCATCCCAAGCGCAATTTTAAACTCCTTCCCCCTTGATGGGGAAGGTAGGGATAGGGGTGTTTCGCTGACCGATCTGGAGTCGCAATCAAACACCCCCTCTTCTATTCTCCGCCGTCGAGGGGGAGAAAGTTTACTTAAGATCGGAGCGCCGCCGACCATCTCGGCTCTCTGGCGTTGAAAGCACGGCAGATCGTTTTTCTATAGCACTTCTGTGTGCCAACTGCACCCACGGGGTTTTAGTCCAGTTGAAAGAGATAATGGATTAACACCGACGGGCCGGATCAGCGAGTGGGCGTGGATGGCATCAGGCGGTGGGAAGTCAAAAATTCAATTACGAACTCATCGAAGGTCGCGGGATCTTCGATGTTGCAGGCGTGGCCGGTCCTCGGCAGTACTTTATGGACGGCGCCGGGGATCAACGACGCCGTGCGTTGCCCGGCCTTTAAGGAGTTGTCGTATTCGCCGTTGATGACCAGCGTCGGAACTTTCATCGTGCCCAGCCGCGGCGCCATGTCCGTGCCGCCGCGGGCGCGAAAGATTTGCGCGATCGACTCCCCGGAGAGCCACGGGTCACGTTCGACGAAGGTGTTGAGTAAATATCCACCGAGCTTGGTTACGGGAAAGTCCGGCGCGACCAACTCTTTTAAGTGCTGGACATGGTACTTTTCAATGCCGATTTTGGTGTAACCGTGGATGCGGTCCTCGATGCTGCCGGCACCGCCGCTGTTGCCGCCGACGAGAATCAAGGCTTTGAACATCTCGGGGTGATCTAATCCGAGCAAAAGCCCAATGCCCGAGCCGACGCTCACGCCGCCGAGAATCGCTTGCGTGACTCGTTCATCGCGACAGACTCCGAGAATATCGCCGGCCATGTCTTTCAGGCTGAAAGCCGTCGTCGGCTTATCCGAGCGGCCGTAGCCACGAATGTCGACGGCGATCACTTTGAAGTAAGTCGAGAAATGCGCAATTTGGTACATCCACAAATTATGGTCGAATGGGTTGGCGTGAACCATGACGAAAGGAAGTCCTTCGCCGGAAACTTCATAGTAGATTTTGACGCCATTGGCGGTGGAATACATGAATCTAGGATAACGGCGTTCAAAAGGTTCAAATCGTTCAACCGCTGCGCTCCGTTCAAATCGTCAGTCTTCGGACGTTTTGAACGACTTGAACAGATTCTAGGCCGGTTTTCTCGGCCGTTCCTGCCTCAACTGTTCCTTGACCTCTTCAAGCGTCATCACGTCCGAATACTTGTGATGCAGGTCGAAAAGGTTCACCTTGTGCGAGAGCGGGCTGCGGTCGAAGACGCATTCTTCGGCGATGGAGACATGATAGCCGAGCGAATAGGCGTCGACGCAGCTCGCGCGCACGCAGCCGCTGGCACTCTCGCCGCATACGATCAGGCTGTCGATTCCCAATTGAGTCAGATGGGCCACCAGCGGCGTGCCGAAAAATCCGCTCGCCCGTTCTTTGAAGATGACCACGTCGCCGGTTTCAGGTTTGAATTCCTCCTTGATCTCAAACGCATGAGGGTCGGTCTTCACTCGCTGGCGGTTGGTGGCGTAAACGGCATCGGGCTTTGCTTCTTTGCGGGTTTCGGTGGTGGTGTAGAAGACCGGGATCTTGAGCGAGCGCGCTAACGCGAACAGCTCCTGCGTCGGTTTGATCGCGTTGTGGGCGTATATGCCGCAGGAGCTCTTGTAAGTATCGACGAGCTCATGGGGCTCCTTGGCGCCGCCCTCGTAGGCGAGGTTGTAAAGATCGATGGCCAACAACGCCGGTCTTTGGCCTATATAGGTTTCGCGCTGATAAGGCGTATAGGTTTTAAGAATCTCCGGGGTGACGATATCTTTCCAACAGTGGTCTTCGAAGCCGATGGCCATGACGGATCTCCTTTGATTGGAATATGGGATTAGATCGCTGACAGAGCGAATATACCTCATCTACCTATAGCCCTGTCGGGTTGTCAAGGAATGGCAGCGGTGGGCAACCCACTCTGAACGAAGCTTACGCGGTCCAGTACACGCATGTGCGCGCGTTCCCGCGCCTGCTGCTCCGGGTGGTTGGCGGCTCGGCTGTGGTCGAAACCGTATTCGCCTACCCCGGCATGGGCCGGCTGCCCTTTACCTCGATCATGGGCAACGACTTCGTGGTGGCGATGACCGTGGTGATGATCATCGCGCTGATGAGCTTCAATCTGCTCGGCGACGCCCTGCGCGACGCGCTGGACCCGAAGTTGTCGAATAACCGAGGATAGCGGATCGAGGCTGGATGAAACAAGGTCGAGGATAGAGGATGGAAGATGGAGGATGGCGATTTTCCATCCTCGATTCTCTATCCTCCATCCTCGATCCTCAATGGTCTGACAGACTGCCAGGGCTTGATCAGCATTGCCGTGAGAACTGCGCCGAGCAGCAGAATTCCGCTCAGGCCCCACAAAGTCGCAACATAACTTTGGCTGCGGTCATAATCGGCGCCGGCGATGACCGGACCCAACACACCGCCCCAAGTGTAGAAGAAAGCCATGGTGCCGCGGATGGTGGCGAAGTATTTGCGCCCGAAGAAATCGCCGATGGTTGCCCACACCACCGGAAACGACGCGTCGATGGCGGTGAAGAGAATCGTGAATAGCCACAATGGCCAGAGGCCGTCGCCCCAGATGAGTAGCAGCATCGAGCCCGCCCCGGTCAGCATGCAGGCCGCCAAAAGCTTGGGACGATTGACCGTGTCCGCAATCGGACCGATGACGTAATGGGTGGCCCAATTCAAAAAGGCGAAGGCGCCGAGTAAGATGGCGGCATGTTCTTGGGTTAAGCCTTTCCACACCATGATCGGTACGAAATGCACGCTGATCGTGCTGTAAGCGGCCACACGCACCGTCATGCCGATCACGAAGAGCCAGAAGGCGATGGTCTTCATGGCTTCGCGCACGGTGGGATCGGTCTCGCCTGATTTCGCCGGCGATGGAGGGGGTGCGCCATCGCTCTCTGCGGTTGGAGTTGGTGGCTTATCCCCATCGGGCAGTAGCCCCATGCTCTCCGGCGAAGGGCGCACGCCCATTCCAACCGGTATGCCAATAACTAGGAAGAGCGCCCCCGCGACGATCGCGCCCCAACGCCATCCCCACGCCTGAACCGTCATCGCCAGGAGCGGTGTGAGCAAAGTGCCGCCGATCGGCACGGCTGAGCTGATCACCGTCATGGCGCGCGCTCGGTAGCGAATAAACCAGGTGTTGCCGACAGCCATCGAGGCATGGACGAATCCAGGCGTGAAGGAGAGCGAGATGATGCCGAGATAGACGATCAGAAAAGTCGCGTAGCTATCGACCCAGGCGAGCACGATATATCCGGCGCCGGTCAAAAGGGTGGCGATGAGCAACATCGGCCGCGGCCCAAAGCGGTCGATAAAATAGCCGACGAACGGCCCTTCGATGGCGCCTTCGGCACGCGCCAGGGAAAAGGCCAGCGAAGTGGCGGCACGGCTCAAGCCGAGGTCTTGGCTTAGAGGGAGAAAAAAAACCGTGAAGCCGTAGCTGTTCAGTCCGCCGCCAAGAATCCGCATGGCGGAGACCAAGCCGACCATACGCCAGCCGTAATAGATTCGCCCCAGAGATGTGAACGGTGACTTCAGTCTCGTGCCTCGATGCTGTCCGATTATCGCCGGGTTGGGGAAAAAACGAAAGTCTAAAGCAAGAATTTGTTGTTTCAGCGGGCCAGTGGAGTTGGCGGGTCCGCGGGCGACGCGCTGGGTCCGCGCCTCTCCCAGGCGCGGAAGTGAACACGCCAGCAACAGCGGGTTCCGGGTTCAAGGTTCAAAGTTCAATGTTGGACAATCCAGTGACGTGGGGCGGGGCGAACCCGGAAC
>JACPFE010000582.1 GCA_016183145.1 Deltaproteobacteria bacterium
GGCAAACTGTGAGAGCTCTGGTGGGCAAATGACCAAGGTCTTAACATTAAATAGAATTCGGCGATAAGGGAGTGTATCGTAAAAAATGATTAGAGGGTGAAAGATGCAGGGGACGCTTTATGATCAATTGGGGGGTGAGGCCAAGCTGCGGCAGATTATAGACACGTTCATCGATCGGGTTTTTGAAGATAGGATGATTGGTTTTTTCTTCCGCAATGCGGATAGGAAGCGGATTAAGGAGATGGAGTTTCAACTCACGGCGCGTTTGTTAGGCGCGGATGTGGAGTATCAAGGCAAGCCGCTGGATGAAGTCCATGCCAAACATCCGATCATGGGCGGACAATTTGCCCGCAGGCTTCAGATCCTCAGCGAGACCCTGGAGGATTACGGGGTGCCGAGGCATATCCGAGATGCATGGCTCGAACACAGTGAAAGTCTGCGGCCCCTGATTACCAAGGATGCGGGATCCGATTGCGACCCGGTCCAGGCTCGGGAAAAAGTCCAGCGGGCATCCAGAAGATCCTAGGGTGTTTTTGTCGCCTGTGCTGATGCTCTTTCTCATCTTCGATATTGAGGTGGTCTTCCTCTACCCGTCGGCAAATCTATTTTGCCGCCTGGGACTTTTCGATCTTGTGGAAATGGGGATATTCCTGTTCATTCTTATCATCGGCTTCATCTATGTCTGGAAAAAAGGGGCCGTGGAATGGGAGTAAAATTTCATGGGAGGGGATAGCTCAATTATCCTATATTTGCAGCAGAGTTTGGGTGGGAGAATCTTAGATTCGCATGCCTTTCGGGGTGATGAGACCATCGTCATCACTCGAGAAGGGTTGTTAGAGGTTTTTCTCTTCCTCAAAGAGGACCCCAAATTGGACTTTAACTTTCTAACAGATATCACTGCTGTAGATTATCTGGGGAAAAAGGAGCCGCGGTTTGAGGTTGTGTATCATTTCTACTCCTTCCGGGCTAAGCACCGCCTGCGGGTTAAAGTAGGAGTGCCGGAAGAAGATCCAATAGTGGACTCACTGATCACTTTATGGAAAGGGGCCAACTGGCTGGAGCGGGAGGTTTGGGATATGTTCGGCATTCGCTTCCTGGGCCACCCAGACTTACGAAGGATCTTGCTCTACGAGGAATTCAAAGGACATCCTCTGCGCAAGGACTATCCAGTGAACCTATGTCAACCGCTGGTTCCTGAAAGAGAGGTCAAAGGCACCTTTGTCGACCAGAGATCGCATAACAAGCTCATGCAATTAAAACAACAATTTTCTGCCAAGAGCTAAAGGCTTCTGTCTTTTAAACACGATGAAAGCCGATACCAAAGAACTTCCACTGGAGACTATGGATCTTCAGATGGGGCCGGCCCATCCTGCCACCCATGGGACGATCAAGTTTAATCTCAAGCTGGTAGGGGAGAAGGTCCTCGACTGCGACGTGGAGGTGGGCTACCTGCACCGCGGCTTTGCCAAAAGTTGCGAGCAGGCGACATGGACCCAGGTGATTCCCTATACAGACCGGCTCAACTATGTCTCTCCGCTGATCAACAACGTGGGCTATGCGATGACGGTGGAAAAACTCCTGGGAGTGGAGACGCCTCCGAGATGTCAATGCATCCGGGTGATCGTGAGCGAGATCTCCCGCATTACCGACCATCTGACCTGCTGTGGAATGGCCGCATCGGAACTCGGGGCGATCACGGTTGGTTTCTACATGATTGAGGCACGGGAGTTTCTCATGAGGATCGTAGAGACCCTCACCGGAGCCCGACTTACAACCACCTATACCCGCATCGGGGGAGTGAAGCACGATCTCCCGGAAGACTTCACCGAGCAAGTCACTCAGGCCTTCCAGAAGGTCAGAAGGATCCTGGCAGACTGCGACCGGCTCCTCTCCCGCAACCGGATCTTTATTGACCGGATGTCCGGTGTGGGGCTGATCTCCCAAGAGACAGCGATTGCCTATGGACTCACCGGACCCATCCTGCGCTCTACGGGAGTCAACTACGATGTCCGGAAGGCTGAGCCCTATCTGGTCTATGACCAGCTTGAATTCGAAGTCCCATTGGGGACCAAAGGAGATAACTACGACCGCTTTGTCTGCCGCATCCAAGAGATCGAGCAAAGCATGCGGATAGTGGAACAAGCGTTGAGAGAGATCCCTTTAGGCCCGATCTCACTGGAGGACCCACGCGTCGTCATCCCTGAAAAAGAGAAGGTCTATAACAGCATTGAAGGAATGATGCACCATTTCATGATCATCATGGAGGGAATCCAGGTGCCCCCAGGTGAGGTCTACTTTGCCGTCGAAGGAGCAAACGGGGAGTTGGGCTTTTACATCGTCAGCGACGGAGGAGGGAAGCCTTATCGGCTTAGAGTGCGCCCTCCTTCCTTTATAGCCATGTCAGCCTGTCATGAAATGATCAAGGGATATATGGTGGCCGATATCGTCCCGACCTTCGGGATGATTAACATGATCGCCGGGGAGTGCGACAGATAAAATAGCCTTAGAGTTTTCGCAAGAGACACTCAAAAAATTCGCACGATAAGCACCACCAAGCGTATGGATATCATAGGCGAAGGCATAGATTCTTGCGAGCGCACCGACATCGTCATCGTCGGTGGTGGCTTCGGCGGAATGAATGCCGCATTGGCCCTGGACCGCCAGCTTAAGCGAGGCCTGAGAGCCGAAGTAACTTTCATCAGCCGCAGCAATTTCTTTCTCTTTACCCCGCTGCTCGTAGAAGTCGCCGCCGCTCTTGTGGAGTCCCGGCACGTCGTTAATCCAATCCGCCGGATGCTTAAACGGGTGCGGTTTATCGAGGGGACAGCGCAGATGGTGGACCCTGTGCGGCGGACCGTCAATTTCGTCGACCAGAACGGCCGTTCCCGGTTGCTTTCCTACGAGCACTGCGTGCTCGCCTCGGGGAGCGTTGCGGAGTTCTTTGGCATTCAGGGGCTGGCGGAAAACGCGCTGACACTCAAGACTCTGGGAGACGCTATTCGCATCCGCAATCGGATTATCGATCAATTGGAGCGCGCAGTCCTTCTTTCCAGCAAGGAACGCCAGGCTCTTTTGTCCTTTGTAGTTGCGGGAGGAGGATTAAACGGTATCGAGGTTGCGGGGGAGCTATACGACTTCGTTCTGAAGGCATTGGAGGATTATCCGTCGATTGACCGTCGAGAGATTCGACTGGTGCTCATTGAGATGCTCGATCGTCTCGCGCAGGAGGTGCCGCCTGAGTTGGGCGCCTACGCGCAGCAGAATCTCGAGTCACGCGGGATCGAGGTTTGGCTTAGGGCTCGCGTCACGGCATACGAGTCCGGTCGTGTCCGCGTCCATGACGGCCGCGAGATTAACACTGAAGCATTAATTTGGACTGCCGGAATGAGACCCTCGCCGTTGATTCACAGGATTCCAAGCCCGCATGCAGAAGGTCGAGACGAACGGCTTCCGGTAAATGATTACCTTCAAGTGCGGGGCTTCGAGAC
>JACPFE010000583.1 GCA_016183145.1 Deltaproteobacteria bacterium
CGGGAACTATGCCTATGTCGGCCACCAGCACCGGCCGCAGGGAACGTCGATCCTCGACATTGCCGACCCGCGCAAGCCGAGGATTCTTAGCACCCTCATGCCCAACCACCCGTGGTCGCACTCGCACAAGGTGCGGAGCGTTGGCGATCTCATGGTCGTCAATTCCGAATTCGAGCCCGGCGCCGGTCGCCGCGAGGAATACCCCGACGGCGGCTTCCGCATCTATGACATCAAGGACAGGACCGATCCCCAGCTCGTGAGCTTCGTGAAAACGCACGGCAAGGGTGTGCATCGTTTCGATATCGACGAGAACTACGCCTATATCTCCACTGAAATGGAAGGCTTCGTCGGCAACATCCTCGTCATCTACGATATCCGCAATCCGTCGAAGCCGGTCGAGGTCTCGCGCTGGTCGATGGAACGACAGAACGTGGCGGGCGGCGACGAGCCGCACCCGAAGCGGACCGAGCACCGCCTGCACCATGCGATGCGCTGCGGGACCGAGATGTATGCCGGCTGCTGGATGTCGGGCATCTCCATCATCGACGTGAGCAACATCAACAAGCCGCGCACGCTCTCCCGCTACGAGTACGACCCGCCCTGCCCGGAGCCGACCCACACCTTCCTCAAGGTGCCGCACCCGATCGGCGGCAAGCCGCATGCGCCGCTGCGCACCTGGGACGTCAGCGACCCGACCAAGCCGAAGCTGCTCTACTCGTATTACCTGCCGGAGTCGGCGACGCCCTATCCCGCCGACAAGGTCCGCTTCGGCACGCATCAACTGCGCGAGAAGGTGGACAAGGACAATCTTCTGTACGTCACCTGGTTCGCCGGCGGGCTGCGGATCATCGACATCAGCGATCCGGCGAATCCCAAGGAGCAGGGCTACTTCATCCCGAAACCGGGGGATGGGGTGGCCGCGCCGCTGACCAACGACGTCTTCAAGGACGACCGCGGTCTTCTGTGGGTGACCGACAAGGAGCGCGGCCTCGACGTCATCGAATTCAAGAATTGACGCTCAGTCTTCTATTCAAAGAGTCGCTGTTTTTGTTCTCGGCTCTCGACCTGCGATTTGGATTGGAATAGGATTCGAGCTGTAGACCAGTTCGCGCGCGCCTGATTTTGTCCGACTTCTCGCGCTATTCTGGTGAGTATTATAATGAAGCACCCAATTGTTAACTAGTCCTTTCTCGACCCGGAGCGCATCGCTTCTCTTGTTGCCGGTAGAATTTATGCCTCATTCTTCAACTCTTCGGCGGCTCCTTTGGCGAGAAAGGCAGGCTTGACCGAGCTTCTCCAGAACGGTACCCGGCCAAGTAAGCATCGGAAAAACTATGTCTCGCGCCAAGCACGCTAAGCTCGCAAAGAAAGAGCCGTTGTCATTTCGACCCCTTCGACTGCGCTCAGGACAAGCTCCGGGAGAAATCTTTCTTAGATCCCTCGCGTTCGCTCGGGATAACGTGCCCTCGGCTCGTTACCTTTGCGCCTTGGCGCCTTTGCGGGAGATACTCCGAGATTCGAAAGCGACTACGCCGCGGCTGGAAAAAAACACTCGGGTCAAGCTTCACCCGCAGGGATCGTGACGAGCCAGAAACGCTTCGGGAATCAGATTTCTTTCTTGTAGTCGGCGGTGGTGATGCGGCCGGGAAACGAGATGTCCTCGTTGCGACAGGCGTCGATAATCATCTTCGATCCCCAATCCTTTCCCGGATGAACCGGATCGAGCCGGCTTCCTTTGACGCGGTCGATAATGGCAACATCCGTAGCTGCGTCCACGCGGGTGGCCACGGCCCAGAGCACCTGCGCCTCATCGTAGACGTCGATGTCCTGATCGACGACGATGACATGCTTGATGAGCTCCGAGCCGGTAAAAGCCGCCATAGCCGCGAGCTTTGCCTCTCCTTCGGCGCGCTTCTCAATGCTGATGTAGCAGTGGAACCGGCCCGTGCCGCTGACCGGCAGGCAAACAGCCGTGACCGTGGGGACGACGTTTTGCACCTTGCGGTAGATGCTTCCCTCCTTCGGTATGGCGCCGAGCAGAGCGTGCTCGCGATGACCGACGAAAATGTCCATGCAGATCGCGTCCCGCCGATGGGTGATCGCCGAGACCTCGACGATCGGCGACTCGGTCGGCGGTCCGTAATATCCGGTGAAATCTCCAAAGGGTCCTTCCACATCACGTTCATGAGGCAGAATTCGCCCTTCGATGACCATCTCTGCGTCGGCCGGCACCAGCAGCCGCTCGCCAAAATTTTCCGATGGCACCAGCCTTAGAGGTTCTCCCATGATGCCGCCGATGCTTTCGTACTCGTCCACCTCGATGCTCGTAAGCGCGCAGTTTCCCAAATAGTAACTAGGATGGTGGCCGATGACGCAGGCGACTGGAAGAGGCTCGTCTCGCCGCTCGGCCCGCAAGTAGTATTCCCAGAGGTGGCGGCGCTCGAAAAACATGACCAGATGGTGCTCGTCACGCACGTAGCAACGGTGAAAAGAGGAATTGTAAACTCCGCTCTCCAAATCCTTTGCCGACCAGGTCATCGTGAGGTAGGGTCCTCTGTCTTCGAGATGATGGGTCAGAATGGGAAGAGCATGCAGATTGGGCTGAGCGACCACTTCTTTTACGGGCGCGTCGTTGCGGCCAATGATCAGGGGCTTCATTCGGTCGGCTTCGCGCCGCTGGAACTCCAGCACGAGATCCAGCCCGCTTTTTGCCGC
>JACPFE010000584.1 GCA_016183145.1 Deltaproteobacteria bacterium
CTCAGCTTAATGTGAAATTTTCTCCCTCACTGTCAAGTCATCGTGAAAAAAATATCTCCTTTCCGGTCATGACAATGTGAAATCCTACACCAGCAATGGCGGCATCCATACGCTGACCGTATACTTATCAGCCGAGTTGGCCCCTATAACGTTCGCGTCAACACGGCTGTGGGTCCAGGCGTGATCGGACCCCGCTGCCCGCGGACGCCAACGTCGACCACTACGCGGCAATCCACCCGTTGAACCGTGTCGGTGAAGTCGCAGAAACCAACGAAGCCGTGATTTGCTTGGCGTAAGCAACTTACACCAGAGACGCGACTCTAGCGGTGCACGGTGGGTACCGCGTCGGCTACCGCTAGATTTAAGCTTACGCACCAAACGAATTGATTTGAATTGTCGTTCGGTGCGACGGCTTCGTCCCGAGGCAAGCGGCTCAAGCTTCACGCCCCACTGAAAACCTGGAATCCGCATTGGAAATTAGCCCGTCGTCTGCTAGCGTTCAAAAGGGGAGGAGTGAGCGATGGACCTCGCAAATCCGAACGATTCACACGGCGACTGCGCGCGCGTGCTCCAACATATCTCGCTGAAAATGACCTCGACCTTCGATTTGGGCGAGGTTCTGACCGCCATCACGCAGGGGCTCGTGGACGAGATGGGCGCCGCCTTCGCGCGCATCTGGCTCATGGGTCCCGGAGACCTGTGTGCGGATTGTTTCAAGGCAAGCGACTGCGCGAACCGGGCTCGATGCCTCCACCTCAGGGCGAGCGCCGGAATGTATACGCGCATCAATGGCGAATACCGGCGCGTGCCCCTGGGAGCCTTAAAGATCGGCCGGATCGCACAGGGCTGGGGCCCGATTTGGACGAACGATGTATTGAACGATGAGCGGATACCAAACAAGCAATGGCTTGGCCATGAGCGAAGAAGAGTTCGATCGCCTGGCTCTGTTCGCCAATCAAGCCGCCATCGCCATCAAGAACGCTCAGTTAGTCACCGAAGTAGAAAATCTCAAGAACCAGCTCAAAGCTGAAAACGTTTATCTTCAGGAAGAGATCAGGACGCAGCACAATTTCGAAGAAATCATCGGTGAAACGCCTGCCCTCAAAAAAGTCTTGAAATCCATCGAGATCGTGGCACCGACGGACGCGAGTGTATTGATCCTCGGCGAAACCGGCACGGGGAAGGAGCTAATCGCCAGGGCGATTCACAGCTTGAGCCGGAGAAAAACTCGGGCTCTGATCAAAGTCAATTGCGCGGCCATCCCTTCCGGTCTGGTCGAAAGCGAGCTGTTCGGCCACGAAAAAGGCGCCTTCACCGGCGCGCTGTCGCAAAAAATCGGTCGTTTCGAACTGGCGAACAAAGGAACGATATTTCTGGACGAAATCGCCGAGCTTCCTCTCGACCTACAGCCCAAGTTGCTGCGGGTTCTACAGGAGGGTGAGTTTGAACGGGTCGGTGGAACCCGGACTATCAAAGTCGACGTCAGAATCATCGCCGCCACCAACCGTAATCTCGACGTGGCTGTGCAGGAAGGCCGATTCCGCGAGGACCTATTTTATCGGCTCAACGTGTTTCCCGTTACTCTGCCTTCCCTGCGCGAACGCAAAGACGATATAGCGCCATTGGCGCGATACTTTGCGATCAAGTATGGGAAACGTCTCGGCAAGAAGATCGAACAGATGCCGCGCAAAGTGTTGGATGCCCTAAAAGCTCATCCCTGGCCTGGAAACATTCGCGAGCTGGAAAACGTCATCGAACGCGCCATCATCACGAGCCAAGGACCCCAGTTAGAGTTAGGCGACGCACTGCCGCAGCGCTCGGTTCGCAGCCAGGGAAAAGAGCTGCTTACCCTAGAAGAGATGGAGCGAAACCATATTACCGAGGTCTTGAAGTCAACCGGCTGGCAGGTCAGCGGTGGCGGCGGCGCCGCCGAGCTTCTCGGCATGAAGCCGACGACATTGGATTCGCGCATCAAAAAACTCGGGATCAAAAAGCGCGCTGACATTTCCGGCATTTCGTAACGGTCACGAAATATCGTAAGGCCGATGCGGTTGGCCGGCTCGGTCACACCTAGCTACTATTTACAATTTCTTCACTTCGATCAGCCGCTTGGACGATCTCTGGGCGGCTTTTTTGTGTCTGGCATGACGCTTGCTCCCCTCTTAGGTTGTCACTTGATCTTCAAGATCGAGCGAACGCAAAAAGAAGGAGAAATACAAATGACGCGACTAGGTGAACTGAAAAATGAAGCCCAATATCCAACTCTCCACAAGGTTATTGAAGTTGACGGACTAGACATCTTTTACCGAGAAGCCGGACCAGAGAAAGCGCCGACGGTTATTTTGCTTCACGGCTTTCCCACTTCGTCTCACATGTTTCGGAACCTAATTCCCGCCCTTTCGGATAAATTTCATCTCGTGGCTCCGGACTATCCTGGTTTCGGGAACAGTGCGATGCCTAAGTCGAATGAATTCGATTATACGTTCGACAGAATCGCAGAGGTTATGGAAAGCTGGATCGCGAAACTGGGACTGAGCAAATACAGTCTGTACGTGATGGATTATGGAGCTCCAGTGGGTTACCGCATCGCTGTGAAACATCCTGAGCGGGTGGAGTCGCTTATAGTCCAGAACGGTAATGCGTATGACGAGGGACTGGCCGATTTCTGGAAACCTATAAAAGCTTTCTGGAAGGAAAGAACTCCAGAGAACACCAAGGTTCTGAGAGATAACCTGCTTACGATCGATGCTACTAAGTGGCAATACACAAACGGTGTCCGGAACCCCGAGGTCATCGCACCCGACAACTGGATCCACGACCAGTTTCTACTGGAGAGGCCTGGCAACAAGGATATTCAGCTTCAGCTATTTTACGATTACGGGTCAAATCCACCGCTTTATCCTGGCTGGCAGGCTTATTTTCGCAAGCACCAACCGCCGACACTGATTGTTTGGGGAAAGAACGACTACATCTTCCCGGCAGAAGGCGCCTATCCTTACAAGCAGGACCTCAGAAGTGTCGAACTACACCTGCTCGACACTGGCCACTTCGCCCTCGAAGAGGATGGAAGTATCATCGCGGATCTGATGCGCGACTTCCTTATCCGGCACGTCACTCGAGAGACTTAACTCGCTTCCTGAAAGGCGGGACGCTTAATGCTAACGAGACGGACGAAAGGAAAAGAGGGAAGGCTATGAATCTATTATCCGTTAACGCTTCATTACCCAAAGAAGTCGCTCATAACGGCAAGACGTTAACCACCAGCATCTTCA